>NZ_JBANBA010000088.1:0-41254 GCF_059803475.1 Bradyrhizobium sp. UFLA05-89
GTGCGTTTCTTTGAGCCGGACCGCCTTTGTGCCGGGCGGGCGATTGAAAGCCGCCTAAGCCTCTCCTGAATGGAGTGTGCTCAGACGCGCTGCGACTGCCACAACGTGGCGGCAGGGATCGAGACATTGACGACTAACGAGCAAATCTCCCGTTTCCGGGCCAACTCTTGGCTGCACGAGGCAACTCAAGGAGCCTGTCGACACATGTCCGGGACCACATTCCAGGCTGCGGCTACCAGTTTTCTCCGAAGGGCCGCAACTCGACATTGAATGACCACGCGCTGCGATCCTGATGAACAACGTGCCAGATCTCCGTTGCAATCGCCTGCGGCTTAATGAAAAAGTCTTCCGGACTCGCCGGGTAGCGTTTCCTAGTCCATTCCAAATCGATAACCGCATCAATGATGACATAGGCGACATGTACGCCTTGCGGCCCGAGCTCGCGCGCCATCGATTCGGCCAGGATCCGCTGCGCCGCCTTGGTCGGTGCAAAGCCGGCGAAAGCGGGCTTGCCCCGCAGGGCTGACGTATTGCCGGTGGCAACAATGGCGCCCTTGCCCGAGCTGACCATCGCCGGCGCAAAGCGCCTCGCGAGATACAAGAGTCCCATCGTATTGATCTGGAAGTTTCGGTTGAGAATCTGCGGATCAATCTCGCGAAACGTACCAAAAGCTCCGCCAACGGCATTGTGGATGACGACGCCGGGCTGACCCAGCTCGCGCTCGACGGAGCTCGCGACCATTTCGATCTGCGCCGGATCGGACACGTCGCATCGATAGCCACGCGCGTTCGGCAGCTCGCTCTCGAGTGCGGCAAGACGTTCCTCGTTCCTGGCGAGAAGCGCCACGCGGTAGCCGCCCTCGGCAAATCGTCTGGCGAGCGCCGAACCCGTGCCGGGTCCAACGCCCGTTATCAGGCAAACGGGCGCGATCATGCGATTAAACCTCCTGGTTGGAGCGGGCGGCTATTACCTTCAGGGGGCCGCCTTTGAGACCAATCTTTCGACATACGGTTTGAGGTCCGGCCTGAAGTGCTCGTGATCAATCAGCCGGGCGAAGTGCGCGAACGCCAGCGGATAGTCGCTTTCGACCCCCTGATGCAGGATCCTGTCGAGCCCATGCTCGCTCAATTGCCTGGCCCGGGCATGCTCGTTCATGAACAATGCAAACTCGGCGGCAAAGCAAATGTCCGCCAAGGTGATGCCATTTCCCACCAGCGTATCCCGTCGCGGAGACAACGCCTGTTCCAGTCCCGAGGCATAGATGGCGAAGGCCTCCTTGGCGCGCGCATGTATCGCCGCATCGACCGTGCCGCCCGAAAGCGCGAGCAGATAGATCTGCGCATCTCTCGCAAAGACGAGGCTGACATCCAGAAAGCTGTCGATCCTGGACGCTTCGTAAGCATCACGCCCATAGAGCGGGAACGCCGCCTCACCCAGCCGCGCCACCGCTCGCATGATGCTGTTCGACTCGAAGATGCCGGTCTTTCCGCCGGGCCCGAAAGCTGTCGGCACGTTACCGAACGGCTGTGCTTCAAGGAACGCATCGGTCTTGAAGAGCTGCGCACCGGTCAGCCCGACCCGGCCGATACGCGCAAGGGATGACAAGGATTGACGCTCGTTGTCAGCCAGGGGACGCGCATCATAATCCCATAGCCATTCCCTCAACTCCTTGGCCGATGCTCCCCTGACCTCGACGTCCACGGCGCAGAACCGGGCGGCGATGGTTGCCTTCCAGACACGCGGGTTCGGTAGATAAGAGAATATTCGCAAATCAGCCATCGTGGATCGCTCCTGATGAACGTGGGGTCGCCTACTCCGAGCTCCCGTCGAGAATTTCACCGAACTGCTCCCAGCCCGTGCCGGTCCATCGCTGAAGCTGCAGTTGCGTCCAGATCATGTTGTTGCTGGCGCTGGTGTTGATGTGAATTCCGGGCAGCGCGGTCGGCAGCACGAGGTTCTTCAGCGACTTCGCCTGTTTGATGATGTTTTCGCGCGAAAGGTCGTCGCCGCATTGCTTGAGAATCTGCTCCAGCACCATGCCCTGCTGATACCCGGTCAGATAGCTGGTGTTGGTGATATCCGAGCCGGCCAGATATCGTTCGAAGAAGTCACGATAGACCTTGACGCCCTCGTCATCCGCCCACTTCTGATCGCTGGGGTCCTTGTTCGGCGTTCCCACGATCACGCCGATCGCGTTTTCCAATCCCGCCGGCTTCAGCGTGCCCGCGATTGTCGATGAGGGGAAGTTGATGAAGATTGTCGGCTTCCAGCCGCTCTCGGCGGCGCGGCGGATGGCCTGAGCAGCGAATTTCGGTGTACCTGCGATGAACAGCGCCTGTGCACCCGAACTCTTGAGTGTGACCACCTGCGAGTCGACCGTTGGTTCCGTCACCTCGTAACTGGCGGTCACCACGCGCTTGTCGAAATCAGCGCCTAGCACCGTTTTGAAGGCATTCACATAGTCACGACCCAGATCGTCGTTCTGGAACAGAATCGCGTATTTCGCCGTGGGCAAGGTGCGCTGCAGATATCTTGCGTAGATCTTTCCCTCGGTGTCATAGCTGACAAGTCCCGTGGTCGTCAGCGGGTAGTCCTTGACGCTGGTGAATTTGCTGGCGCCGGTCACGATCGCGATCGTCGGCACCCGTTTCGCGGCGAGGTATTTTGCCACGGCGGAATTGCCCGCCGTGCCGAGCTGGCTGAACATAAAGGCGACATCGTCGCTCTCCACCAGCCTGCGCGCGTGCTCAAATGCCTTCGGCGGGCTATAAGCATCATCGAGCATGAGATATTCGATTTTGCGTCCGTTAATCCCTCCGCGATCGTTGACCGATTGCACATAGGCCCGCACGCCCTGTCCGGTCTGGCCGATCGAGGAAGCCGGCCCACTCAGGGGAAATATCCCGCCGATCTTGATTTGCGTCGCCGTGACACCGGGCGTGTCACCTGCCCAGCACGAGATTGACATAGCAAGCAAGATTGCGCAGCCCAGCCGGATGCTCCTAAACATCGCGCATTCCTCCAATGTTGACGCGTCTCGCCTTCCGCAGGTCCGACGCTTGTTCCTCGATCGGCTCAGGCGGCCAATTTGAGTATCTTGATGACGTCGCCGGGCTCGCGGATCGGCTGCGGGTTCGCCCGCGTAAAGATCGAGAGCATGGCGTTCTTGCCGATCAGCTCGAAGCGATCCTCGGTAACGCCGACCTCGGCGAGCGTCCGGGGAAGGCCGAGCTCCGCGATAAATTCCGCGAAGGCCTCGCTGGCATCACGCTCGGGCCTCCCGAGTGCGGCTGCGACCGCCTTCTGAGCGGCTTCCGTGGCCGGGCGGTTGTAGCGCAACACGCTCGGCATCATCACGGCTGTGCAGAAATAATGCGGCACGTCGCAGGTGCCGCCGAGCACATGACCGATGGCGTGGCTCGCCCCCATCGGCACCCTCGCCTGCAACCCGAAGGCCGACAGCCACGAGCCCAACTGACAGCTCAGCCGTGCCGCTTCGTCGTTCGGATTGCTCCTGGTGCGCCCGAGACCATCATGCAGATAGCGCAGTCCCTGCTGACACACGGCGTCGACGAGTATATTGGGACGACTCGAACAGATCGCCTCGATGCCGTGATCCATGGCTCGTGTGCCGGAACCAAGCCAGAGTTTTTCCGGCGTATATTTGGTGATGGCGGGATCGAGAATGATACTGCGCGGCATCATCATGGGGTGGTTGAAGATCTGCTTCAGCTTGCGGCGGGCATCGGTGACCAGCGTGCCGGAATTGTATTCGCCGCCGGACAGCGTGCTGGGGATGGCAATCATGCGCACCTTGGGGGTGCGGAACTGACCGAAGCGTCGCTCCGGCGTGGTTTCGAAGCCGTCAAGCCCGTCCTGCTCGAAGATCTCGTGCTCCATGCACATCAGCACGATCTTCGCCGCGTCGACCGCCGAGCCGCCGCCGATGGCGACGACTAGGTCAGTCTTCGCCTCCGCCGCTCGCCTCGCGATCTGCACCACCGCTTCGCGTGTCGTGTGCTGCGGGACCCCATCGAACGTCTCGGCATGGCGTTCGCCCAGGCCTTTGCGGATCTTCTCAATCTCTTCGGTCTTGCTGTTCAGGGTGCGGCTGACGATCAGGTAGACACGCCTGGCGCCAAGCCGCTCCGCTTCCTCACGCAGCGCCTCGGCCGCAGGCTTGCCGTAGATCACCGATTCCATCGTCGGGTATTGATAACTGCCCGTGACCAGCATGCCTTCGCTCCCATCGATGTTGTTGTTCGACATTCCCGCGTGGCGCCGGGCCGTCAGGCGACGGCGCGCGCCGGTGCGTCGTCGATAGTCCCGTCAAGAAAGCCGGTGAGGCGCTGACGTATGATCTGCTCGGCCTCACTCATGATACGATCGATCAGCTCCTTCACGGTCGGAATGTCCTTGATCAGGCCGACCACCATCCCGCAGCTCCAGGCACCCGCGTCCATTTCGCCGTTCACCATGACCTTGGGGTAGACTCCGGCCACCTGCTCGTGGATGTCGTCGATCTTCAGGCTTGCGCCCTTTTCACGCTCGACTTCGAGCAGTTGATCGACGCCCTTGTTCTTGAGCACACGCTCGGTATTGCGCAGCGCGCGCATCACCAGCACCGTGTCGAGCTCGGTTGCCTTGACCAACGCGTGCTTGACGTTGTCGTGGACCGGCGCTTCCTTGGTAGCGACGAAGCGGGTTCCCATGTTCATTCCGGCCGCGCCCATCGACAGCGCTGCCACGAGGCTCCGAGCATCCGCCATGCCGCCCGAGGCCACAAACGGGATCTTCAATTCGTCCGCCGCGCGCGGCAGCAGGATCATATTCGGGATGTCGTCCTCGCCAGGGTGGCCGCCGCACTCGAACCCGTCAACGCTCACCGCATCGCAACCGATCTTCTCAGCCTTAAGCGAATGTCGCACCGAAGTGCATTTGTGGATCACCTTGATCCCGGCCGCCTTCAGCGCCGGCATGTACTGCTCGGGGCTGCGGCCAGCGGTCTCGACAGCCTTGACGCCACCTTCCTTGATGGCGGCGATGTATTCTGGATAGGGAGGCGCGATGAAGCTCGGCAGGAAGGTCAGGTTCACGCCGAAGGGCTTGTCGGTCATGTCGCGGCAACGCGCGATTTCCTTCGCCAGCCGTTCCGGGGTTCTCTGTGTCAGGCCGGTGATGATGCCGAGACCGCCGGCGTTGGAGACGGCTGCCGCAAGCTCGGCAAAGCCGACATAATGCATGCCACCCTGGATGATCGGATGCTGGATGCCGAATAGTTCAGTGATTGCCGTCTTCACGTGTGATCTCCGCTTTTGAATCAGTGGACGACTTCGAACATACCGGCCGCGCCCATGCCACCGCCGATGCACATGGTCACCACGCCGTATTTCGCCTTGCGCCTACGGCCCTCGATCAGGAGGTGCCCCGTGAGCCGCGAACCGGTCATGCCGTAGGGATGGCCGATCGCGATCGAGCCGCCATTGACGTTGAGCTTGTCCGGATCGATGCCGAGCTTGTCGCGGCAATAGATCACCTGCACCGCATAGGCCTCATTGAGCTCCCAGAGATCGATGTCGTCGATCTTCAGATTGTGGCGCTTCAACAGCCGCGGGATCGCAGCGACCGGGCCGACGCCCATCTCGTCCGGCTCGACGCCGGCGGCGACGAAGCCGCGGAAGATGCCAAGCGGCTTCAGGCCCTTCCTGGCAGCGATCTTGTCGCTCATGATCACGCAAGCCGAGGCGCCGTCCGAAAGCTGGCTGGCATTGCCGGCGCTTATCGTCTTGCCCTCGAACACCGGCTTGATCTTGGCGAGGCCCTCGGCGGTCGTATCGGGGCGCGGTCCTTCGTCTTTGGTCAGCGTCACCTGCTGGTAGCTGACCTCCTTGGTGTCCTTGTCGATCACGGCCATCCTGGTCGTGATCGGCACGATCTCGTCGTTGAAGCGGCCCCCCTGCAGGGCGGCACCGACGCGGCGCTGGCATTCGAGGCTGTATTCGTCCTGCTTATCGCGGCCAATCCTGTAGCGCTCGGCGACGACCTCCGCGGTCTCCAGCATCGACATGTACATTTCCGGCTTCATCGCCATCAGCTCTTCGTCGACGGCATGGAACCTGTTCATGTGGTCGTTCTGCACCAGACTGATCGACTCGATGCCGCCGCCGATCGCGATCTCGACGCCGTCGAGCATCACCGAGCGCGCAGCGACCGCGATCGCCTGCAGGCCAGAGGCGCACTGGCGATCAATTGTGGTACCGGCAACCGTGACGGGGAGACCGGCACGGATCGCGCCCTTGCGCGCGACGTTCATCACCATGGTGCCCTGCTGCATGGCACAGCCCATCACCACGTCCTCGACCTCGCCGGGCGCGATACCGGCACGTTTCACGGCCTCGGCCATCACATGGCCGGCCAGGGTCGGACCGTCGGTATTGTTGAGCGCGCCGCGATAGGCCTTGCCGACACCGGTACGCGCGGTAGAAACGATAACTGCATCAGTTGTCATGCTTGCGTCTCTGCTTAGGCCGCTTTTTCGAGCCGCGCGTAGCGCAGCAAGTGATATGCGGGATCGCCGAACTGGATGTTGATCGCGGAAATGCGCTTGAAGTAGTGCCCGACATTGAGCTCGTCGGTCATGCCCATGCCACCATGCAGCTGCACCGCCTGGTCGGCGACGAACCTGCCGGCATAACCGATTTTCGATTTTGCGCCTGACGCCAGTCGCGAGACGCCAGTCTCGCCCGCGTGGAGGCTGAGATTGAGATGCTGCATCAGGGAGAGCGCCTCCTGATGCGCGACAAACATGTCGACCATCCGGTGCTGCAGCACCTGAAACGAGCCGATCGCCGTTCCGAACTGCTTTCTCGTCTTTGAATATTCCAGCGTGGCCGAGTTCAGCTCCCCGATCGCGCCGACGGCTTCGGCACAGAGCGCGCCGATCGCCCGATCACGGCAGGCTTCCAGCGCAGCGACACCTTCGCCTTCCTTGCCAAGCAGCTGACCGCGGACATTGTTCAAACTGACCTCAGCGGCGCGGCGTCCGTCGATGGTCTTGAAACTCTGCAGATGCAGGTTGGCCGCGCGCCGATCGACGACGAACAGGCTGACGCCGCCGCGGTCACCTGAGATCCGGGCAGAGACGATGAGATAATCCGCCCAGGGTGCGGCGATCACAGCTGTCTTCTCGCCACTCAAGACGTAGTCGCCGTCGTCGTGGCGCGCGGTAGTCGTCACCGTCGCCAGATCGAAGCGCGAGCCCTTTTCGGCCCAGGCCAGAGCCCAGATCTTCTTCCCCGCGATGATGTCGGGGATAAAGCCCTTCTTCTGCGTGTCGGATCCCGCCTGCTCGATCAGGCCGCCGGCAAGCACGACCGTTTCAACGAACGGCTCGACCACGAGGTGGCGGCCGAACTCCTGCATGATGATCATGGTCGACAGCGGTCCACCACCGAGACCGCCGACGTCCTCGGAGAACGGCGCCGCGAACAGACCGAGTTCGGCGAAGTCAGCCCATTGTTCGCGGCTAGCGCCTTCTTCGCTTGCGACGATCTTGCGACGCGCGTCAAAATCATACTGGTCGCGCAGCAGACGCTGGACGCTCGATCGCAATAATTCCTGCTCTTCCGTGAACTGGATATCCATCCGATCCTCTTGTGGCGCTGTTGCTAGAGACCGAGCACTGCCTTGGCGATGATGTTGCGCTGGATCTCGTTCGACCCGCCGTAGATGCTGAGCTTTCGCGAGTTCAGGTACTTTTCCGACGCGGTGTGTCCATAGTCCGGCCCAGGCATGAAATGGTTCGCGCTGACCGGATGCTCTCGGATCGCCAGACCATAATTGCCGGTGGCACGGTGAGTCAGCTCGGTGATGTTCTGAAAGATCTCGGTGCCGCGGATCTTGAACAGCGAGGCCGCCGGCCCCGGATCGATCCCGCGCGCCATCTGCGCCACGACCCGCAACTCGGTCGCTTCCAGCGCCAGCACGTCGACCTCAACGCGGGCGATATCCCTGATGAATTCGAGATGGGCCGGATCCTCCTCCCATATCTCGGCCTTCACGATCCGCTTCAGCCGCTCGATGTAGCGCGTCGAGCGGCCGATCCCGGCCATGCTGGTGCGTTCATTGCCGAGCAGGAATTTCGCGTAGCTCCAGCCCTTGTTCTCCTCGCCAATGAGGTTCTCTACGGGAACGCGAACGTCTTCCAGGAAGACATCGTTGACCTCGTGGGAGCCGTCGATGGTGATGATCGGCCGGACCGTAACACCGGGCGACTTCATGTCGATCAGCAGGAACGAGATGCCGGACTGCGGTTTGGCGGCAGGATCGGTCCGCACCAGGCAAAAGATCCAGTCGGCGTGCTGGGCCAGCGTGGTCCAGGTCTTGTGGCCGTTGACGATGTAGTGGTCACCGTCACGTACGGCCTTGGTGCGGACCGTGGCAAGATCGGAGCCGGAGCCCGGCTCGGAATAGCCCTGGCACCACCAGTCCTCACCGGACAGGATGCGCGGCAGAAACTTCTTCTTCTGCGCTTCGTTGCCGAACGTATAGATGACCGGGCCAACCATAGTGACGCTGAACGCCAACGGCGGCATCGTGCCGGCGCGCGTGGTCTCCTGCTCGAAGATGAAGCGGCGCGTGATCGACCAGCCGGGCCCGCCATATTCCTTCGGCCAGAGCGGCGCGATCCAGCCCTTCTTGTGCAGGATGCGATGCCAGAGGAGCATCTGCTCCTTGGAAAGATCGGTCTCCGGATTCGGAACGCGCATCTCCGCCGGATAATTCCCGGCGATGAAGGCGCGCACCTCGTCGCGGAAGGCGGCATCCTCCGGTGACAATGCGAGCTCCATCGGACCTACTCCTACCACTTCTCGCCAAAGGGTCTGATTTCCAGCTCAAACGTCCAGGCGCTCTTCGGCTGCTGATAGAGCTGCCAGTAGGACGCCGCGACCGACGACGGCGGCATCAGGAGGTCGGGGTTGTCGAGCGCATTGGGACCGAGCGCCTCGATGCGGCGCTGCCGCACCCATTCGGTATCGACACCGGAGTCGATGATGAGATGCGCGACGTGGATGTTCTTCGGTCCGAGCTCGCGCGCCATCGCCTGCGCCACGGCGCGCAAGCCAAACTTGGCGCCGGCGAAGGCGGCAAAGCCGCTGCCGCCGCGCAACGACGCGGTCGCGCCGGTGAAGAAAATGTTGCCCGCACCGCGCGCCGTCATCAGCCGCGCCGCCTCACGCCCGGCCAGGAAGCCGGAGTAGCACGCCATTTCCCAGACCTTGCGGAACACGCGCTCGGTAGTCTCCAGGATCGGGAAATTTACGTTGGCGCCAATGTTGAAGATGCAAACTTCCAGCGGCGCATGCTTGTCGGCGTCGTTGAGGAAGGCAGTGATTTCCTCCTCCTTGCGCGCATCGAGCGAGCGGGCATGGATTTCGCCGCCGGCGGCTTCGATCTCCTTGACGAGTGGCGCAAGCTTATCGCCGTTGCGGCGACCGGCGAAGATGGTGAAGCCCTCGGAGGCGAACTTCTTGGCGATCTCGCCGCCGATGAAATCACCGGCACCAATGACGGCAACCGTCTTGTTTCTCTTTTGCATGGTGTTCTCCGGTCTCTTGCTTGAGTGAGTTGTTCTGCGGACGGCGCGTCAGCCTCAGCTGCGCAGCGATTCCGCGAGCTTGTGCTTCAATAGCTTGCCCGTTGATGTCGCGGGCAGCGCGTCCATCAGGATAATCTCGGACGGGCGCTTGTACGAGGTCAGTTGCGGAGCAACATGGGCCATCAGATCCTGTACCGTGACGGTCGAGCCCTTGATCAGCTGCACAAAGGCCACGATCTCTTCATTGCCCTCGACTGGCCGTCCGACCACGGCGCACTGCACCACCGCATCGTGCGTACTCAACACTGCTTCTATCTCAGCCGGATAGACGTTAAATCCGGAGCGGATGATCATCTCCTTGGTCCTGCCAACGATGAAGAGGCAGTCGCCCTCGAAGCGCGCTAGGTCGCCGGTGTTGAACCAACCGTCGGCATCGATCGCCTTCGCGGTCAAGTCGGGAGCGCGGTAGTAGCCACGCATCACATTCGGGCCACGAACATGGAGCTCACCGACCTCAGCGTTGGCAACGGTCTTGCCGTTCCGAGCGACGAGCTTTGCCTCAAGGCCTGGGAGAACCGTTCCTACGGCGTGGTCGGCCCTCGGGTTATCGAATCGGACGCCGGAGATGCCCGGCGAGCACTCGGTAATGCCGTAGCCGTTAAGGAGCGGCAGGCCGAGTTCCTGCTCGACACGAGATTTGAGATCCAGATCGAGCGGCGCTCCCGCCACTGCAATCAGGCGAAGCGCACCACGATTGAACTTCGGCAAGCCTGCGTTGCGCCGGTATTCAACCAGCCGCTGGTAAGTCGCCGGCACGCCATTGAGGATGGTAATACCCTCCTCCGCCATCGCTTTCGCGAGGGCGGCCGGATCGTACTTTGCGACCAGGCGCACGGTGCCGCCAACCATCAAAGTCATGGTGAGCAACGAAATGCCAACGATGTGCGAGATCGGCAGTACACAATATTGCACATCGGCCGACGTCATCTTCCGCCAATTGGCAGTGCCCTTTGCGCTGAACAGGAGATTGCGGTGAGTTAGCATCACGCCCTTGGGCGTGCCCGTGGTCCCCGATGTGTAGATGAGGACCGCAACCTGGTGCGAGCCTTCGGTCTCGACCGGCTCTGGCGCGGTCGTCTCATTCAGCGCGGTCACGCCGATGCCCTCGAGCGGGCCGACATCCTGTATGCTCGCGCCATACCGCGTGGCGTGGTCGGATGCTTCCTGCGAAACATCGGTGGTAAAGAAAGCCCGACGAGCGCCACTGTGATCCTTGATCTGGTCAATCTCGCGTGGCGACAGCCGCGGATTGACGACGATCGCCCATGCATCAAGCCGGCTTGCGGCGAGCAGCAGACAGGCGAGCGGAATGGAGTTTTCGCTGACGATCATCATGCGGTCGCCGGCGCGGATTCCCAGCGCCCGCAACGCCCTCGCGACGCCGCCCACGCTCCGATCCAGCTCGCGATAGGTCAAGCTTGCCTTGTCATCGATCAAGGCAAGACGATCCGGGGTCAAGTCGACATGCCGGTCGATCACCCCGTGGATCCGGTTTGGCAAGCCTTCAAGATGTTCTGCCACCGTCTGCGTCGAAGCCACCACTGAAACCTCCCTGCAATGGCCCTTTGGGCCCTATTCTTTCTTGCTTCCGGTCCGGATCAGGCGGTCTTGCGCCGCTCCGTGGCTAGTTGCGCGACGATCTCGTCCTCCACCTCGCGCAATTTGTCCTTGCCAAAGAAAATCTCGCTCCCGACGTAAAAGGTCGGCGATCCGAACGAGCCGCGAGCCACGGCATCACTGGTGTTCTCGATCAGCTTCTTCTTGACGTCGTCCTGCTGTGCGCGCACCGCAATGCGATCGATATCGAGTCCAGAGGACAGGAACGCCTCGCGGAAGACCTGCGGATCGTCCATCTTCTTGGGCTCGACCCACATGTGGTGATAGGCGGCGCGGAAATAGGGCTCGAACATTCCCTCGAACTGGGCCGCAACGACGCCGCGCATCAGCGTTAGCGTGTTCACCGGGAAGAACGGGTTCGACTTGAATTTCGTGATGTTGTGGCGCCGTAGAAAGCGCTCAGTTTCCAGCGCGTTGTATCCGGGCTTGTTCTTGATGCCGTGCAGGGACTCGGCTGGCGACATATTGCCAGTCGCCTTGTAGACGCCACCGAGGAGCACGGGAACGTAGTCGAACTTCACGCCGATCCGCCGCTCGATCTCCGGCAGCACCAGTTCGGCGAGATAAGCGTTGGGACTACCGAAATCGAAATGAAACTCGACCTTAAGCGGAACAGCCATGGCACGCCTTTCCTTTTCGACTGGCAGCCCCCGCAGACCGCCCCGTTAATCGCATCGAGATGCTACGTTCTATTTTAGAACTGTCAATATGATACTCATCATATGATCTAAGGTTTGTAGCGGTTAGTGAGGTATCGTATTGAAATCATGTCCGTTCTAATTTAGAATTTATTTTGAAATGCTGTGGCGAATTGCTGGAGACGCGAATGAAATGGGACGCTCTCGAGGAGGAGCCTTGTTCGCTCGCCCGCACAGTGGCCGTGATCGGCGACCGCTGGAGCCTGCTCATCCTGCGCGAATGCTTTCTGCGCATCCGCAGGTTCGATGAATTTCAGGCGTCGCTGGGAGTTACCCGGCATCTTCTCGCCGATCGGCTGAAGAAGCTGGTGCGCTTCGGCGTGCTTCGCCGGATTCCCTACCAGGACTCGCCAAAGCGCTACGAATACATCCTGACGCAGAAGGGTCTCGACCTTTATCCGATCATCATGTCCATCGTGCACTGGGGCAACATCCACATGGTCGACGCGCGCGGGAGGCCGATG
Source organism: Bradyrhizobium sp. UFLA05-89 (assembly GCF_059803475.1). Taxonomy (NCBI): domain Bacteria; kingdom Pseudomonadati; phylum Pseudomonadota; class Alphaproteobacteria; order Hyphomicrobiales; family Nitrobacteraceae; genus Bradyrhizobium; species Bradyrhizobium sp. UFLA05-89. The sequence continues at coordinate 12,439 of NZ_JBANBA010000088.1, forward strand.
CTGCATGAGCACAAGAACTGCGGAAAGTTGTTCGACCCAGTCATGGTCTGTTCGGAATGCGGTGAGCCGCTCACGGCCAAGGCAGTTCACGTGCATCCTGGCCCCGGCGCGCGACAATCGTCGCCGGTACGTGCGAACACGCTAACAGGCTCCAGGAGAACCGTTCGATCTGGTTAGGTCACTAATAAACATCAGGCCCTCTCTGCAACAATGCAAAATCGCGACCCCTGCAATGGTGTGGACGTGATCTCCAGGTGATGCCCGAGCATCCCAGCGGCTTGTCGCACAATGTAGAGGCCTACCCCATCGCTACCGCTCGAGAAGTCCGTGCAAGCGAACAAATCAAAGACTTGCGGAATCTCGTCGCCGGGATATGCCGATAGCGGCGTCATAGACTTCGATGAGGACGTTCTTGCCGGCAGCACGGCATCAACGAGAACGCGACCGCCAGGGTGAGTGTACTTGACCAAGTTACGCACCAGATTTCGCAGGATCGCACCGAAGAGCAACCTATCGCTCTGAATCCGCTACCGGGCAACGAGACCAATCGGATCGTGTGGGCCACCGCATGGCCACCCATGACCGGCGTCGGACGACCTGCAAAACTACCGTCGCTCTCTGTCAGGCTCGGCGATCGGTGAAGCCTTGTGTGTTCAGTCAGGATGAACCATCCTGGCATTACCGAGCAGGACAGCCGAATAATCTTCCGCAGATCCGCCAATGTTCACTTGCTCGAAGTAGTTGTACCAACCAGACGCGGTGATCTGACGCTCGAACTCGCGCTGAAATTCGACGCTCGGCACGCGATAGACGCAAAAGAAGTCGCACGGCGCGCGGCGATCGGTCTCAGGCGCGTTCTTGCCGTAGGCGATGACGTCGACGCCGGCAGATTTCAATCCGTTTACGGCCTCGATGACCTTGTTGACGAATTCGGTTCGCTCGGTTTCGGAGCATTTGCTCCATGCGGGAGCGTAGTTGTAGAGCTCGACGAAAACCCTGCTGCATGATGACACCTTACGAGAGCGTGGGCCGGTTAGAGTTTTCCCATGGCCGAGCGGCGGGCTCTCACGCCCTCCAGCTGCTCGACCGGCATCAGATACTTCAGCGCGTCGGTCGTTTTGGCCAATGTCGCGGGATCGGCCAGTTCAGTTCGCCCGGTTCCGAAAGGGGGTTGCGGCGCATACTCGAAGGACAGCTCTGCCACTCGACCGACGGGCTCTCCCGCGAGGTGGCCGACTATGGCAAGACCGAAATCAACTCCCGCAGTCATGCCACCGCCGGTCGCACGATTTCGGTCGATCACATACCTGGCGTCGGTCGGGATCGCGCCGGCGGTCCCGCAATGTCTGCTCTCGCGACGCTGTTGGGGCTAATGAGGTAAGCCGCATCCCGGATGTTTGTGGTCCGTGGCAACGGGAGCGTCGCCGCGCCGCGGTGAGAAGACAAGTGTCACTAACTGGTACCTGCTCGCATTCGATCCCGGCTTCCCGGGGGCGACCAAGAGGGACGTACTCGTGGCGGCGCTGCCTGCCTGATGACCTAATCCCCGAGCCAGCAATATTGGTCGGTGGCGTCAATGGCATCTTGCCGTGGCCTGGAATCGTGAGTTCATTGCAGTGACCGGCGTGCGTCCCTCCTGCCGCCGCCGAACTGGAAAGGATACACCATGAGGAAAACGTTATTGGCTCTCGCTGCGGCCGCGACTTTGGCCGTCTCCGCAGCCTCGCCCGCGTTTGCTGGTCCGCGCTATGATTACGGACCCGGCGGCAATCCGTATCCGCGCACTTATCCCGGCCCCGGCGGCTATCCGTACTGGTCGGGCTATGTCGATGCCCCGGTTGGCGAACCAATGCCTCCTTGCTACTGGAAGACCCAACGCTTCTGGGACGGGCATGGCTGGCGGGAGCACCGCGTGCGGGTCTGCGGCTAATAAACGGCCGAGAGGCCCATGCGAATCCGACACGGTGCGGCGACATGGCTCAAATACGTTGCCGTAGGCGATATCGGCCGCGGGGGTCGTCACAGTAGGACGGTCCTTTCACCCGATCCAAGCTGGCCGCTTGCCGTGGTCGCGGCTTGCCGGCGCCGCAGACTCCTAACGTCTTCAGCGCGCCGGTCGTGCACTGCTCGAAACCAGCCGCAGGAGCGGATAGCGTGGCCGCCGCCAGCATGAGGGTGATCGTCGCCGCCGAAGATGCCCAGAATAGGCGAAGGTGCCCACGTCTAGGCGCGGGCAATGTTACGTCCGCGCGCGACCTCCGGCTTGGCGGCAGCATGCCGAGCGGCGCGCGCAAGGAGTTTTGCCGCCACTTCTCAGCTAATGACGCCTTTCGCGGCGCATGGTCTGGCGATCAAGTCGCACCACTTTTGTGTACTCGCCGGAATCGTTCGCCAATTTCGGCGAGCGACGACGCAGGAGGAAGGCAGCTCCGCAAAGCGTCTCCTTTCTCCACACAATGCGGCAGATGAAAATTGCGGGATGGCCATCGAACGACAGCACAAATTCGTTGGCAAATATGAAGTACGGCGCGGAGATGCAGGCCCCCAAGGCGCTGATATCGCGCACCACGCATGGATGAGTCCCACGAATTCCATCGAATGACAGCAGCGCCGCCCGGTTCATCGGTATGCGGCTCAGTGCGCGACGTTCCATCATGGCCAGATGCTCCAAATGAGAATGCAACTTCCCATCGGACGCGACCGCAGCGATTGCGATCGCGCTTTATGAAGTCGGTTTCCCGGTCCCGCCGACGCCCGGAAAACGGCAGCACCTGCAAAGCTGATCTGGTTGATTTAAGCTAACAAGCAGCATTGTTGTCTTATTAAAATTGGATCGAAGTTCGTGGTTAATTCAGACGCCGACTTTACAAACGGACGTTCGTGTTTCGAAGCGGAGGTCGGCTTCACGAGATCCATGGGCGAAATGCGCAGGGAGCGTCTGCCCCTCGATCGTCGGCGTCACGCCGACGCCCTCCAGGCGCTCGCCATCGACTCGGACATTTTCGAGAATCCGCGGCCGCTGCTCCTGGAGCAGCAGTGTTTACTGCCGAGCAAGAATTTCCGATGGGCGATGAGGTCTCGGTGAGCGTCGCTGGCACGATGCAGTCGGAGCGGAGAACACGGCCTTCGATCATTCAAGATACGAGCCGGGCCGCACGTCGCCGCCAGCTTAAATAGAGCCGTGACAGCCTCCTTTGTGACCCAAGCGTGACCCAGCGCTTACAAGCGACCTGTGTCTTCGCGAGGATCGGTCTAACCCACTGATATTTTTGGGAGATTGGTGGGCGCTCCAGGGCTCGAACCTGGGACCCGCTGATTAAGAGACACGCTGCCACTATTGATTTTTCAAGAGACTCTTTCCAACTGAGCCAAATTCTGTCCATTGCAGATCGACGGCTTACATCAAAAAATCCAACCGCAGGCGAGCAGGCAACCCGCCACAAGGAATGGCAGTCCTCATTGGCAATGGCCAAGATCATTCCTGCGCGCTTGTCCGCTTTGCACCAAAGCGGCCCTCTCCGCCAGGTCGCCGTTCCTTACCTGACCCCGCCGCGACTTGAACCTCAGTGACCGCATCGCAGACGTAAGAACGAGCGGGATTTTAGAAGCCGTCCAACTCGTCTGGAGTTGGTGCAACAACTGACCGGCACACATCGGGGAGCCCGCGCAGTTTGAAGTAACCTCATTTCGCAGCGCTAATCTCTTGTTTGTCTAGAGAAACTGCGATGACGAAGATGTCTTTAATGGCCGCCAACGCGGCGACGACAGCGATCGTGTTGCTGGCCTCGCATTTCGCAGCGCACGCGCACGATCATAACGGCCCCGAACTAGCAGTCGCCGACCCCGAATGGGACAGTAAGGATGGCGGTCACCGCATCCGTTTGTACGGACAATGGCGGGATGTGCGGCCGGAAGCGATGATCACCAAACCCAACCTCGCGAGACAGACCACTGCGTGGCCCGTGTATGAATATCTCGACCGCAGCGATGCATTGGGATCGAGTTGGAGGCGGTATTGAAGTACCAGTTCTCCGAGTTCGAGATCGACCTCAGCCAGCAGGAGCTGCGCAGGCGTGGTGAGTTCATCCATATCGAACCTCAGGTCTTCGACCTTATTGTTCATCTGGTGCGCAACCGTGATCGGATTGTAAGTAAGGATGAGTTGATTGAAACTATTTGGCACGGTCGAATCATTTCCGAAGCAGCGCTCAGCAGCCGAGTTAACGCAGCCAGGCGGGCGCTTGGTGATAACGGCAACGACCAGTCGCTCATTCGTACACAACACAAACGTGGCTTCCGATTCGTCGGACACGTTCAAACAGTCTCAGCGTCGGAAGCGGATGGTGAAAACGCTCAGCGTCCTAGCGAGCGAAGTATCGGTTCGGAAAGCAAATCCACCACTGTTTCCGTCGCGACCGAAGTGTCCAACCTCGACAACATCGTCTCGGAAACAGTTAGGGCCGAGGCTGTTGCGCGCTTATCAATCGCCGTAATGCCGTTCGGGAATATGTCTGATGACCCCGACAACGATTACTTTAGCTACGGTCTAACGGAAGATATCATTCGTCTCCTCGCTCGGAACAGGTGGCTCTCGGTCATTTCGCGACACTCAACCATCGGCTTCCAGGGGCGGATGGTCGACGCGCGGGAGATAGGCGAACAGCTGAGCGTAAGGTATGTGCTTCTCGGCAGCGTACGAAAAAATCGCGAGACGGTGAGGATAACGGCGGAGTTAGTCCGGGCAGCGGACGGGCAGCAACTGTGGTCGGACAAGTATGATCTGCAGCTTGAATGCATTTTTGATATTCAAGACGAGATGGCGAGACAGATTGCTGCAACGATCGAACCCGAGTTATCCAAGGTCGAGCAGCAACTCGCTGCTCGCAAGCCTCCCGAAAGCCTCGACGCATGGGACTGCTACCAGCGCGGTCTATGGAATTTGTGGCGCTTTACTACTCCGGGATTTGATTCTGCTGAAACGTATTTCAAGCGTGCCATCGCGGAGGATCCATACTTTGCTCGCGGGCATGGCGCTCTCAGCTACGTAAACATACAACGTGCGTTTCTAGACGAACCGAAAGACCGCTTAGCGCGACTTGAAACCGCTTTGCGGCAGGCGCAAACGGCAGTAGCCCTCGACGACCTTGATTGCTTTTGCCAATGCGCCCGTGGTCGAGTCCTGTGCCTAACTCGTCACAATGACGAAGCACTGGCGGCTCTCGACCTTTCCTTGGAGCTAAACCCGAGTTTTGCCCAGGCCTATTTTGCACAAGGCTTTAATTTGCTGTGGCATGGCCGAGAGACCGATGCTGAGACCTTACTCGACCGCGCGACCGTGCTCAGTCCACGGGACAACCATCTTTGGAGTTTCCATCACGTTCGCGCTTGGACCCACTTTTCCTTAGGCGAGTACGATATAGCAGTCGAGTTCGCGCGACGGGCAACTCGGCTAAGCAATGCTACATATCAAGCGTTCGCCCCACTGGCCGCCTCACTAGGCATTCTCGGTGATAAGACACAAGCGGAAGCTGTTGCTGCTGATCTGCTTCGGCGCAAGCCCGGCTACACTACTGAAACTGCTCGTCAGGAACTTTTTTATTGCAATGATCCGGACCTTATCGATCGTTTTATTCGCGGTCTAAGTAATGCAGGCATTTCGCAGCCCCGAGCTTAGAAACGCACGCCCGCGTAGCCACCTCGAGTTTTGACCCATCCGCCCGCATCACGAGCCTTGGCTTAAGTCCCATAACGTCCCTGGCTGTGTGAAAAGCCACGAGCCGCCTGCAATGATTGGCGACCACGGCCGCGTGCCGACCTATCCGTTTGCACACTGCGAGGTCCCTGGAAGGCGGCTCCTTTTAAAGGAGCCGCTGAGTTTCGAAGTCGAACTATCGATCGAATCGCAAGCAGCGCGGCTGCTTGGAAGCGATTTGCTCTCTCTCCCCGTATCTTCACGCGATTGAGAGCGCTGCGTGATCGCCCCGCTGCCCTTTGCCTGCCTCAGCAAAAAATCCACGGCATCTAAAGAAATTCCGGATGCGGGCGTCAAGCATGCGCGGGCAAGGGCGCGTAAATCGATCTGACATTTGGCGAGCGCAAAGCCAGCAAGAGCCGAGTGAGAGGAAGATTTACGAATCTTAACTCGGGTTTGTCACCAGAGGAGAACAAGATGACGACGACGAGTGCAAGCGCGAAAATCAATAATGGCGTCAACGTCGAGGCGTTGTTAGGTGCCCGTATGGCACTTGAGCAAGCGCCTGAGGCGGCTCAGTTCAAGTGGCGAGCGAGCTGCGAATGGGTGAATGGCACGCACAGCCGCTCCGCTATTGGCAGTTTTTTTGGGCTCGGAGCCGAGCAGTCCCGCAACAAGACGTTCACCGTCGAGGCAGATCACCCGCAGGTCTTTGCCGCCGAAGACAGTGCCCCGACTCCTGTCGAGCTTGTCCTTTCCGGGCTCGCGAGCTGTCTCACGGCAGGTGTTGCTGCGATTGCCCAGCGCCGCGGCATACAGCTCCATTCGGTCAGGGCATCGCTCGAGGCCGACATGGATATTCAGGGAATCCTGGGCATCGACGACGAGGTGCGCAATGGCTTCGGCGCCATCCGCGTCCACTTCGATATTCGCGCCGATGCGAGCGAAGACGACATCAAGGCGTTGGTAGCTCAATCGCAGAAGCGGTCCGCCGTATTCGACATCGTGACCAATCCAACGAACATCTTCGTAACCGCTAACTGAGGACGACGGTTGGAAAAAAAGGAGCGAGTGCTTTGGAGTTCGCGACCGCCATCATTATCGGCGCCGGCCAATCCGGATTGGCCATGAGCTGGCATCTGAGCACGCGTTCGATCGACCACGTGGTCCTTGAGCGCGGCGAGGTAGCCAACTCATGGCTGACGGAGCGGTGGAACTCGCTGCGCCTTCTGACGCCCAACTGGCAAACTCGACTGCCAGGATATGCCTACCGCGGTGATGATCCCGACGGATTCATGACGATGTCGGAGGTCGTCAGTTTCCTGCAGGGATACGCCAGGCTTTCGTGTGCTCCAATTGTGACGGGAGCGCGCGTCACCCGGGTAAGGCAGCAGGAGGTCGGTTACGAGGTCGAAACCAACCTTGGTCCATGGCGCTGCCGCAAGCTCGTGATCGCAACCGGCGCCTGCAACCTTGCCTCGATCCCGTCGCTCGCTGCGGGTTTGCCTGCCGCCGTGACCAGCCTCACCCCACTGCAATACAACAATCCCGCTCTCCTACCTAATGGCGGCGTGATGATCGTCGGTGCCTCAGCAAGCGGCATTCAGCTCGCCCGGGAGATCCGAGCGGCCGGCCGCAGAGTCTTACTTTGCGTCGGAGAGCACGTCCGGCTGCCGCGGACCTACCGCGGACGGGATATCCAGTGGTGGATGGACACCATCGGTGCCATGGATGTTCGGTACGACACCATGGTCGAGGATATCGAAAGAGCGCGGCGACTGCCGTCGCTTCAGCTCATCGGAACGCCTGAGCGCGTCACGATCGATCTCAATAGCCTGCGCAAGGCGGGCGTCGAGCTCGTGGGTCGCCTTGTCGGACTTTGCGACGGCAAGGCGCAGTTTTCGGGATCGCTCGCCAATCATTGCGCGCTGGCCGACCTAAAAATGAACCGTCTTCTCGCCAGCATCGATGATTGGGTGAACACGAGCGGACTGGCGCAGCAGTTTGCCCCGCCTCATCGCTTTGAGCCGACGGATGTCGGGTCGGAAACCAGGCTCTGCCTGGACCTAATCCGTGGCGGTATCGGTACGGTGATCTGGGCGACGGGCTATCGCCCCGACTACTCCTGGCTGGACGTCCCCGTGCTCGACGGCAAGGGACGCATCCGTCACGACGGCGGGATTGTTTCTGCGCCGGGAATGTACGTCATGGGCCTGCCATTCATGCGCCGGCGCAAATCGTCTTTCATCGATGGAGCGGGCGCCGATGCTGCCGATCTCGCCGCCCATCTGAGCCAGAACCTCAATCGCGTTGCTGCCTGAGAGCAATTGCCATGAACGGTCTCCACGGTCTCAACTCACATTATGACGCGGTAGTTATCGGCGGACGCTGCGCGGGCGCGGCCACCGGCCTCCTGCTGGCCCGGGCGGGTGCAAAAGTCCTGATGGTCGATCGGCAGCCCTATGGCGCCGATACGATGTCGACGCACGCCCTGATGCGGTCCGCTGTTATGCAGCTCGAACGATGGGGATTGATTCCGAAGTTTGCAGCGGCGGGAACGCCTGAGATTCGATCGACCACGTTTCACTATGGCGACGAGATCGTTCGAGTGGATATCAAGCGGGATCACGGCGTCGATTTTCTGTTGGCGCCGCGACGCACCGTGCTCGATCCGTTGCTCGCCGATGCAGCCCGCGAAGCCGGCGCGGCGGTTCGCTATGGCACCGCTCTTTCCGAGTTGCAATTTGCATCGAACGGCCGGGTTATTGGCGCCTCACTGAGAGATGGAAGCGGTGCGTGCACAACCGTCCGCTCGGATATCGTCATTGGCGCGGACGGCCGCCAGTCGACCGTTGCGCGGCTCGTCAATTCAAAAACACTGGTCGAAGGCTTCAATGCCTGTGGCATCGTTTTTGGCTACTTTGCAGACTTGAACAGCGATGGCCTGCATTGGCATTTCGCAAGGAATGCCGCGGCAGGAGTGATTCCAACGAACGCTGCTCACTGCGTCTTCGCGGCGGTTCCGGCTTCTCAATTTGTCGCGACATTTCGCGGCGATGTGATGCGCGGATTCCTCCAGGTGCTGGCAACGAGCTTTCCCGAGCTGCGCGCCGACGTTGGCAGAGCCACGCTGGTCGGCCGTCTGCGGAGCTTTGCGGGCGCAACGAGCTACCTTCGACAATGTCATGGTGCAGGGTGGGCTCTGGTCGGCGATGCCGGCTATTTCAAGGACCCCTTGACCGCGCACGGAATCACGGACGCTCTTCGCGATGCGCAATTGCTATCGCGAGGGATCATCGACGGCGGCAACCGCGGCCTTGAGAGCTACCAGCGCGAGCGCGACGAACTGTCCTTGCCGCTTATTCGCGCCACCGATGCAATTGCCTCGTTCTCGTGGGACTTCGACGAAGTCAAGCAACTTCATGCCGATCTGAGCGCGGCAATGAAAGCGGAAGCCAATCACATCGCGAACTTGTCTCAACAACCGTCCCTCGCAGCATAGGAGCACGAGAAATGTCGACCGACTCACCCTGGACCCGAACGCTGGCCGGCCGACCCGTGCCAGGTCGCCGCGCTGAAAGGAGCCGCACGACCTCGATGCGCGATATCGAAATGTTCACCGAGATGACGGGCGACAAGAACCCTATCCATTATGACGTGGAACTGGCGACCGCGTCACCCTTTGGCGGACTTATCGTACAGGGCGGGGTCACGACCGGTCTCATGAACGCCGTCGTTGCCGAAGATCTCCCGGGACCGGGCACGGTATTTCTCGAAACAAACTGGCGTTTCGTCAAGGCCGTACGGATCGGAGAGACGATTACCGCAAGCGTCAAAGTCGAGCACGTCCGGGACGACAAGCCGATCTGCAAGTTGGAGACCGTCGTCCGCAACGCAAGCGGAGAAGATTGCGTGGTCGGAACCGCGATAACCTACACGATGCCGTTGTCGCGGCGCGTGGCTCGCTAGGCGAAGCGTGCCGTAGCCAGGTGATGGGTCGGTCGTGCGGACTCAATGCAACAATTGCAGTGACACCGGCGCAGATCGGTCCTGCGGTCTCGCTTAGGTGAATGACGAATGCAGCGGCCTCGTATCACAATCGGGACAATTGCCTTGACCGGTTTGGCGATGGCTGGGTTTGCCGCAAATTCGTTGCTTTGCAGGTTAGCCCTATCTCAGGCCGCGATCGATCCTGCCACCTTCACCCTTGTTCGGCTCGCGTCAGGCACGTGCGTACTGTGCCTCATCTTGTCGCTTCGCCGGAAGCCTGAACAGCCGGCGGGATCGTGGCCAGCATCTGTTACGTTATTCGTTTATGCGGCTGCGTTCTCCTTTGCATATGTCTCCCTACCAGCCGGTACGGGATCGCTCCTTTTGTTTGGCGCGGTTCAGACTACAATGGTCGGCTATGGGCTCGTTCGCGGTGAACGTCTATCCACCTTGCAGTCGTTCGGACTGACAATTGCCGTCGCCGGACTGGCGGCGCTCGTAGCTCCCGGTGCATCGGCACCGTCTGTAATGGGCGCCTCCCTCATGCTGACTGCCGGCGTTGCATGGGGCGCTTACTCCTTGCTCGGCCGTGGTGTTGCGGATCCCATTGGCGTGACGGGTGGCAATTTTCTGCGCTCCCTTCCAATCGCAATCTGTCTTTCCCTGTGCGCCCTTTCGTTTGGCACGCACATCACAGCCATCGGGCTCGCCTGCGCAATCCTATCTGGCGCGGTTGCGTCCGGGCTTGGCTATACGGTCTGGTACGCGGTGCTCCCGGGGCTCACGCCCGCGCAAGGCGCCTCGGTGCAGCTGAGCGTTCCAGTCATTGCGGCATTGGCAGGCGCCTTGGTGCTAGGAGAAGCAATCTCCCTTCGCCTTTCCATATCTTCGCTTGCAATACTTGGCGGAATTGCACTGGTGTTCGGCAGTCAAGAACGCGCGCCATCTCGTAGCAGATAAAATACGCCCAAGTCTGCTCAACCTCCGAACTAAAGGAGCTTGGAACCGATAACGCCGCTCGCCCAGCTAAAAAAATAAGACTTCCGCATTCGCCCGCGGCCGAGGCGGACGAATTGGCCCGCTCACGCAAAGCGTGGAGGGGTAGCCGCGCGACTGCCTGCACCTACACATTACGGACCAAATGACGAAGCGGTCGTAGGCGCCAGGATCCCGGGCAGGAAAATGCCGACGAGGCCAAGCGCCGGCCCGGCGAGTGAAGCCCAGATGGCGGCGAGCAGAATTGATCTGTCCACTGTTGGATCTCCAGGTGAATTCTTTTGGGCGCGGTCGGCTCAGGCGCCAAAGACGACGAACGAGCTTGCTATCGGGTATTGCCGCGGTCAATGCGGGTCCCGAGGTGATGCGCCACCGAACTCCGAAGCGGATGACTTTTGCGGTGCACGCTGGCGCCCTACCGTCACCGAGCCACTAGCGGCACGTAGTGTTCGAGCTCGGGATCCGGAAAATGTACGCTCCGACCGAGCTCCGCAGAGCGATAGAGGCCCATGAGCATTTCCATAACCCCGACACCGTCATCGAAGGTCTCACTAGGACTGGCACCGAGCCTAAACGCTTCGACCATATGACGGTTTTCGTCCGTATAACCGTAGATGCCAGCTTCGTCCTCGACCACCGGCATCAGGCCTTGTTCGGCATTCTGCTTCTCGACGAAATCCTCGCCTTCCGACCCGGCGAGCGTGCGCGACAGGAAGACCTTGAGCCCGGTCGAAAGTGACGAGAACTCCATTGAATACTCGGGGCCGAGCAATTCGAGCTGGATGCGCAGGCCAGCGCCGACATAGGCCCAAGAAGTCGTCGCCTCGATCATCAATTGATGCCCATCGGCATCTTCCATCGTGAGGATTCCGCGTGCGAAATCCTCGACAGGACGCTTCGCAAAATCGACGCCCATTCGCGTCTTGAGATCGGCGGCATAGCGAGGCCGCGTCCATTTGAGATTGGCCGTCGTGGCACTGGCGCTGATCAGACGCAAGGACTCGCGCTTTGCACCGGGCGCGGTCAACATGAAGCGTGCGACTTCGACCGAATGGCACATCATATCGGAAAGCACGCCGCCGCCCTGCTTTTCGCCTTGCCAGAACCATGGCTCGTGCGGCCCGGAATGCTCCTCTGCCGCACGAGCGAGATAAGGGCGACCGCTCCCAGGCACGGCCCGCCGCCATATGATGTCCTTGCCGCGCATAACCGCAGTCGAAAATATCTGGTTCTCTAGATAACCGTGGAGCAAGCCGGCATCTTCGGCAAGCCTGCGCATTTCCCGCGCTTCAGCAAGGGTACGAGCCAACGGCTTTTCGCAGGCAACGGCCCGCAGAGGAGCTCCCGCCTTGGTCACACGGTGAATCTCGCGCATGATGTCGAGACGAGTGTCGTTCGGCGTCAGCAGCCAGAGCGCATCGATCTCGCCGGACAGGGCCATCGTCTCGATGCTGCCGAACACATGCGCCTGTCCAAGGCCAAGACTGCGCGCCGTGTCTGCGATGCGCGCACGACGCTCAGCAGAGCGGCTGTACACGCCGCCGACGCAGACATTGCGTACGCCGAGCATGGACTGCAGATGGAACGCGGCGATAAAGCCACTGCCGATGAGCCCGACACGCAGTATCGGAAGTTCGGTGAGCTTCTGCATATCAGACCTCCTTCAATGATGGCATGGGCTGGATCAGTTCGGCGCTTTCGGTTGCCGCCCCGGAATCGCGGCCAGCAGTGCCTGCGTATAAGGATGCTCCGGCCGATTGAGCAGGTCTGCGGTCGGTCTGATCTCGACGATTTCGCCAAGGCGCATGACGGCGATCCGATCGCAGACCTGGGCCGCGACATTGAGATCGTGGGTGATGAACAGCACCGCCAACCGCAGCTTCTCCTTCAGCGTCTCGAGCAGGGCGAGCACTTGCGCCTGGACCGAGACGTCGAGCGCCGACACAGGTTCGTCCGCGACCAAGACCTCTGGGTCGAGCGCCAGCGCGCGCGCGATGCCGATCCGCTGGCGCTGCCCACCGGAAAATTCATGCGGAAAGCGGCGCGCTGCGGCCGGATCGAGCCCGACGAGGGTCAAAAGCTCCTCGGCACGAGCGAAGGCCTGTGCTGCCGGAACCCCGTGCGCCATTGGACCGTCGGCGATGATCCGTCCGACGCGGCGGCGCGGATTGAGCGAGGAAAACGGATCCTGGAAAACCATTTGTATGTGCTTGCGGGCGGCCCGCAGACGCGCTCCGCGAGCCTCGAAGAAATCAAGTTCGCCGATGCGGACCACCCCTGCATCGGCGTCGGTGAGACGCATCACCAAGCGTCCAATCGTGCTCTTGCCTGAGCCCGATTCTCCGACCAGGCCGAGCGTTTCGCCTCGCCGGATTTCGAAGCTCACGCCCTTGACGGCCGCGACCTCGGTCTGCACTCCGAACCACGCACCACCTCGATACGTCTTTGCAAGCCCGGTCGTGGCGCAGGCAATTGGTTCGTCCGTGACTTGCGCCCGAACTGGCGGAACCCCGCCGGGTACGGCCGCGAGCAGCCGACGTGTATAGGGATCCTTTGGGCGCCTTAAAACGTCTTCGACCGGCCCCTCTTCCACGACCCGCCCCTTCTCCATGACCGCGACGCGGTCTGCTATGTCGGCGACGACGCCGAAATCATGAGTGATGAAAAGCACCGCCATGCCACGCCGCTGCTGGATGTCGCGGATGAGCCGAAGGATTTGCGCTTGTGTGGTGACGTCTAGCGCCGTTGTCGGCTCGTCTGCCACCAGAACCGACGGCTCGAGCGCCAGCGCCATTGCGATCATGGCGCGCTGACGTTGCCCGCCCGACAACTGATGCGGATAGCTGCGGATGATGCGGTCCAGATCGCGCAAGCCCACCTCCTCGAGGAGTGCGCGCATACGCACCTGCCGTTCACGCGGCGTGAGCTGCTCGTGCGCCTCGAACGCCTCCATGATTTGTTCACCGATCTTGATAACAGGATTGAGCGCCGTCATCGGCTCCTGGAAGACCATCGCAATACGCCGCCCACGCAACGTCCGCCATTCTTTGGGCGCCAGCCTCAGCAAATCGCGCCCTTCGAACCGAATGGCCCCTGCGACTGGGCGAATGACTTGCGGCAGCAGGCCCATCGCGGCAGAGGCGCAGACCGATTTGCCGGAGCCGGACTCGCCGACAACACAGAGTATCTGTCGCGCGTGCAAGGCAAGGGAGACGTCTTCGACGGCGAAGCTACGATCAGCGCCGGCGGGGAGCGCCAGTGTCAGCTGTTCGATAGATAGGATCGGTTCGACTATGTCGTTCATTTTGTCCGATCCAACATTGCGATCCATCCTCGTCCCGATCACGCCGCCAACGCGATGCCATCCTTGCGATGATCCGACGCCCCGAACATGACGCCCCGCGACACATCGATGTGCACGGCCTGGCAGCCTCCCAAGGGTTCGTCGACCCAGATCACACGATGGCCGCGACCGATTAAATCATCAGCGACCGAGGCAGGAACCGTGGGTTCGAGCGCCACCGCACCGTCGAATGCAAAGCTGCGCGGTGCATCCGAGGACTTCTGAATGTCCCAACCTCGGTCGAGCATGCCGCTCAGGATCTGCATATGTCCTGTCGCCTGATATTGTCCGCCCATTACGCCAAAAGCCATGACCGGCTTGTCGCGCCTTGCCAATAGACCAGGAATAATAGTGTGGAATGGACGCTTTCGTGGCGCAATGGCATTGGGGTGCCCATCGACGAGCGCGAATCCCGAGCCTCGATTCTGCAATAGCACGCCCGAGCGAGGAGCGTAGATGCCGCTTCCGAAAGCAAAAAACAGCGAATTGATAAGAGATACCATGTTGCCGTCGCGATCGGCGACTGCGACGTAGGCTGTATCACGATGAACGGGCATGTCGAAGTCCGTCGGTGCGCTCGCACATTCGCGCCTGATGCGGGAGCGTAAGGTCGCGACCGATCCCTCCGAGAGTAGGGCGTCGATATCGAACGGGCGGAAAGAGGGATCCGCGACGAGCGCATCGCGCTGCCGGTAAGCCGCCTTGGTCGCCTCGGCCAGAAGATGGATGCGGTCCGCTTCGCCGAGCGCGGGATCGGCCATATCGAAGCCGGCTAGGATTCGGGCGATCAACAGCGCTGCGACGCCTTGCCCGTTCGGCGGGCATTGCCAGATTTGGTGATCACGATAGTCGGCACTGATAGGCGTCACGTATTCCGACCGGGCACTCACCAGATCCTCGAGCTCCATCAGTCCGCCCAGCGCCTTCAAAATTGAGACGATTTCTTCAGCGACGGCACCCTCGTAAAATGCGGCCCGTCCCTTACGAGCGATCCGGCGCAACGTTGCGCCGAGGGCCGGATGGCTGAGCTTTCCGCCGACGACGGGCGCAGCGCCACCGGGCAGATATATAGGCCCACCGGTCTGATGCCGTTCGATGCGATTGGCATAGCGTGCCCAGTCCAGAGCAGCGCGCGGAGTCACCACGAAGCCTTTCTCGGCCGCGTGGATCGCGGGTGCCAAAATCTCGTCTAGACCTTTTGAAGCATAATCGCTCGAGAGTCGGCACCAGGCATCGACCGCCCCGGGAACTGTGACGGCATGGGGCGAGTCATCAGGAATCGACGCCAATCCCAATTGCCGGAACCAGCCCAGCTCTGCCTTCGCCGGCGCTCTGCCCGAACCATTGATGGCGACGGGTTTGCCTGAAGCGGGAGCATAAATCGCAAAACAGTCACCACCGATGCCGGTCATGTGCGGATCAATGACGCCCTGAAGGGCGATCGCAGCAATCGCGGCGTCGACGGCGTTGCCGCCGCTACGCAGGATTTCGACCGCAGCCAGCGTGACTGCGGGGTGAGAGGCCGCGACCATGCCCTGGTCGCCGACCGCCAGAGAGCGTCCCGGCACCATGAAATCGCGCTGTCCCCAGCTCATGCCCTTCTCCGTTCGTTGGTATGAGGCCGATTGAAGCTCGCTGCCGCGTGGAATGAGATCGGGCCGGCGCGTGTTGCAGCGACAACAAGGGCATAAAGCGGCGTCATTGATGCGCCGGTCGCAAGACCAAGAGTGACCGGCTGTCGAGCGCGCAGCTGGGCGACGACAATCGCGGCCGCGCGCTCCGCGACGGCATCCGCATTGCCGACAACCTCAATTCTCGACGGATATTCTGTCATGCCGCAACATCTGCCGCCACGGCGGGAAGTGCTAGCGGGCCCGCGTCCCTGCCGATGCCAAACAGCGAGCGGTGAACGAGGTCTATCGCACTGCCGATTGCGCCGATCAGCGTAGCGCGATTGCCGAGCGCGCTGAGCTCGATACGAACAGGCTCGCGCATGCATCGTTCGAGATACTCATCTATCCGCAGCTTCAACTCGGGCCGCGCGCCGATGCTACCACCAATAATGATGATTTCTGAATCGAGGATACTGTGCACGGCCAGAATCGCACTCGCAAGGATCCGACTGACCTCGTCGATTGTTATTCGTGCCGCCTCGTCGGTCTCGAGCCGATCGAAGACATCGCGCACCGTGCCGCCTGGGACACCACCAAGCCCGAGATAGCGCTCGACAATCCCGACGCTGCCGATGGCGGTTTCCAGCGTACCCAACCGAAGACCGCGCGTATCGTAGGGGTCGCCTCCGAGTGGCAGGTAAGCGATCTCGCCCGCCGCGCCACGCGCGCCGCGCACAAGATATCCGTCCGAAAAGATGCCCATGCCGATACCGGTGCCGACGGCGATGAAGGCGAAGCTGCGGGCCTTGCGGCTGCTGCCGCGCCAGTGCTCGCCGATCGCGGCAAGATTGACGTCGTTCTCGATCGCGACGTCGATGCCGAGACGCTCGCGCAATGCAGTCCGCACATCCAGACTATCCAGTCCGGGGATGTTGGGCGCGATGACGATGCTGCCCGAGGCCGGGTCGATGATGCCCGGACTCCCCATCACGCCACCACGCAAGCGCTGGGCCGGTACAGATGCACGCTGGAGAAGAGACTCTTGCATGCGCCCGATCTGAGCGACCACGGCAGCACCACCGTCGCCGGAGGTCGGTTCGATGCTCTCGGCGACGATCTCTCCCTGCAGATCGGCAAGCGCGACGTGCAGTTTCGTGCCGCCAAGGTCGACGCCCAGCACGAACGCAGCGTCGGGCCGCAGCGCGTAGGTAACTGCACTTCTACCCACGCTGCCCTGGATTTGCCCGTCCTCGCGCACCCAGCCGTCCCGTTCGAGATCGCGCATGACTTCGGAAATTGTTTGTTTGGACAGGCCTGTGCTGCGAGAGAGCTCGGCGCGCGAGACCGCTCGATCACGCAGCAGGCGCTCGACGACTAGGCGCACGGATTGCTGTCGCGCAACGGGCGATGACGGGGCGTCTGGCATATAAGCTCAATCCAATTCGTCAGCCTCTCGAACTAATGGCGACTCCCGCCTTCCGTCAAGAGGGAACAGAAGCGTTATTCTCGCCGTCGACGGTGCATTTCGTACAACATTATTGCGCACCAAAGGTCAATTCGTTCGATATGTTTACAAATTGAGATTGGTGTGCTTGTCTTCTTCGAGAGCCTCGACAGAGAAGCCTTGGAAGAAAGGAATTCCGTATGAAGCGGATGGGCACGGCGTTGGCGGCAATTCTGATGATCGGATCGGGCCTTGTCGCGGCCAGTGCCGCAACACTGCGGGTCGGCATTCAGGACGATCCCGATGCGCTCGACCCGGCACTCAGCGGCACTTATTCGGGCCGGTTCGTGTTTGCGGCGCTGTGCGACAAACTTGTCGATATCTCCCCCGACCTCAAGATCGTGCCACAGCTCGCAGAGGCGTGGGAGTGGGCCGCGGACGGCAAGTCGATCACCTTTACTCTGCGCAAGAACGTCACGTTCCACGATGGCGCCACGTTTGATGCGGCGGCGGTCAAGTTCAACATCGAGCGCATGAAGACGATGCCGGATTCGAAGCGCAAGGCCGAACTGGCGCCGATCGTGAGCGTCGAGGCCCTTGCGGGCGACAAGGTCAAGTTCAACCTGTCGGAACCATTCGTGCCGCTGCTTGCCAATCTCAGCGATCGTGCCGGCATGATGGTATCGCCGAAGGCCGCCGCGGAGAAAGCCGGCGACTTTGCAGCCGCGCCAGTCTGTGCGGGTCCTTATCAATTTGTCGAGCGCAAGTCGCGTGACCTCATTCGCCTCAAGAAGTATCCTGGCTACTGGAACGCTGGAGCGGTCGGCTACGACGAAGTCGTCTACTACTACGTGCCTGACTCAACCGTGCGATTGTCGCGGGTGCGAGCGGGCGATCTTGAGCTCGCGGAACGCGTCGCGCCCACCGATCTCAAGACCGTGCGCGACGATCCCAACCTCACTCTGCATTCCGGAAAGGGGCTTGCGGTTTCGCATCTGATGTTCAATGTCGGCGCAGGCGCCAAGGCCGATACACCACTCGGCAAGAACGCGACGCTACGGCAGGCCTTTGAGCTTGTGATCGATCGCAATGTCATCAATCGCGTTGCCTTCAACGGCGAGTTCCTGGCGGATAATCAGATGATCCCCCCGTCATCTCCGTTCTACGATACAGCCCACAAGGCGCCGGCTCGCGACGTTGCCAAAGCCAAGGCATTGATTGCATCGGCCGGAATGACCCGCGTCCCTATCGAAATTCAGTACGAGAATACGGCCGGCGACTCCCGGGTCGCACAGATCATGCAGTCGATGGCGGCCGAGGCCGGTTTCGACGTGAAACTGCTGCCTATGGAAACGACCACCGCTATCGAGCGCTACATGAACGGCAATTTCGAAGCCTACATCGGCAACTGGAGCGGCCGTGCTGACCCGGACCCAACACTGGTCGCATTCTTCAGTTGCGCAGGCTCTCAGAACGTCAACAAATACTGCAACAAGGATCTCGATGCGATCCTGACCGAGGCGCGAGGCGAGGCCGACGAAGCCAAGCGCAAGACTCTCTATGCGAAAGCGACTGACATTTACCTAACGGCACTCTCGTCAATTCCCCTCTATCACCCTAACTGGTTCTTTGCTGCCCGCAAATCGGTCGGTGGGATCGTCATGGTACCAGACGGGCTCTTGCGCCTGGTGGGTGTCAAGCCAGTGAATTGATGCGCAACGTCTCGCGCTTTCCTCAGGTGAGGACCAATCTGCTCCAATGAAGACCCTGCTTCTGCGCCGCCTTGCCGTCCTACTACCGACCTTATTGCTCGTGTCGATGATGGTGTTCGGTCTGCAGAAGCTGCTACCCGGCGACCCGGCGCTGGCGCTCGCCGGGGAAGAGCGCAATCCCGAGGTCGTAGAATATCTTCGGCAGAAGTATCGCTTCAATGATCCGATTCCGGTGCAATATGCCATCTGGCTAAAAGCCCTGGCGCACGGCGATTTCGGCACTTCAGTCCGCACCCGACTGCCGATCGGCACCATGCTGGTGGAAAAACTGCCGGTGACCATTGAGCTCGCGATCCTGTCGATGCTGGTCGCGCTACTCGTCGGGCTGCCGATCGGGATCTTCGCGGCGCTGGGACGCGGGACGCCCCTCGACTATGGTGCCAGTCTTTTCGGACTCGCTGGACTTTCCATTCCGCATTTCTGGCTGGGGATCATGTTGATCCTTCTATTCTCGGTGAACCTCGGCTGGCTGCCGGCCGGAGGTTTTGTTCCGCCTTCTGAAAGTGTCGGCCGCAACCTGATTTCGATGCTTATGCCTGCTTTGGTGCTCGGCACGGGCACAGCGGCGATCATGATGCGCCATGTCCGCAGCGCAATGATCGAGGCGATGAAGCAGGATTATGTCCGCACCGCTCGCGCGAAAGGCGTCCGCGAAAGCACCATCGTGCTGCACCATGCACTGCCGAATGCGCTGATCCCGGTGGTCACGCTGGGCACGTTGCAATTTGGCGAGTTACTGGCCGGCGCGGTGTTGACCGAGCAGGTCTTTTCGATCCCCGGTTTCGGCAAAATGGTCGTCGATGGGGTATTCAGCCGCGATTATGCTGTGGTTCAGGCGGTCGTTCTCTGCACGGCGGCAGTATTTCTCCTGATGAGCCTGATTGCCGATGTGGCCTATGTGCTGCTCAATCCGAGGCTCAGGTCGTGAGCACGATTGAGACGGCGCCGGTCTCCGCTCAGATGCGCGCAGGCAAGCGCTCGGAAATTCGTCGCTTGCTGCGCGAGCCATCCGCCATGATCGGTGGCGCGATCATCCTGTTCTTCGTCGTGCTGGCGGTGTTCGCAACATGGATCTCGCCCTATGATCCGAATGCGCCGGACTGGATGGCGATTCGTGCCGCCCCGAATACACAGCATTGGTTTGGCACGGATGACCTCGGCCGCGATGTGCTGTCTCGGGTGATTTTCGGAACACAGGCATCGCTCGCCGCCGGCATGGTTTCCGTGACTGTTGCGGTGCTGATCGGCCTTCCGTTCGGTCTCATTGCTGGCTATTTCGGTGGTGTCGCCGATATGGTGATCTCGCGCATTGCAGATGCTCTCCTCGCGTGCCCGTTTCTCGTGCTCGCGATTGCGCTGGCCGCATTCCTGGGTCCTAGCCTCCAGAATGCGATGATCGCAATCGGCATTTCCGCGATCCCAGTCTTCGTCCGCGTTGCACGCGCCGAGACACTGGTTGTCCGCACCGAGGACTATATCGCGGCAGCTCGCGCTCAAGGGCTCGGTCATTTCGCTATCCTGACTGGGCAGGTATTGCCGAATGTGCTCGCACCGACAATCGTCCAGGCAACCCTCACGATGGCGATTGCAGTGTTGGCCGAGGCGAGCCTCGCCTTTCTTGGACTTGGTCAATTGCCTCCGGCTCCCTCTTGGGGCGCCATGCTCGATGTAGCCAGGCAGTTCCTCAGCGAGGCGCCATGGATGGCATTCTGGCCCGGTCTCGCAATCATCGCTCTTGTAATCGGCTTCAACCTGATCGGTGATGGCCTGAATAGTGTACTGAACCCCAGGCAGTAGATTATCAACGCAACCGGGCGCCGCATCGGCCTCATGTACTCGCCCGCCAGCCGCCGAGGTCAGCGAGGGGGACTGCCACCCGCTCTCCATTTCCGGAGCTGCTCGGAATAGCCGATACAGAATTTATTGGTCTTCCGGTGCACACACCCCACCTAACTAGTTGAAAAATTTGAACTCTCGCTCTCATCCATCAAAGGAAGTTTAAGTTAGCTCCAGCCAAGAAGATCGAGGCTGATCAATCGGCAACTGCTTTACGCCAATAACTACCCTTCTATGGGGTCCTGCCGTGCATCGGCTATAACGCATGCCGCCTTGATGCAAAAACTAGATCGCCACTGGTGTAAGCAAGCGAGAGCGAACTTAGCGAGCGCATGCCACCTGATTGTTAGCTACGAAGATCTCCCTCAGCGTGAGCAGCAATGGACCTCCGACAGCTCGAATATTTTCTCCGAGTCGCGCAACGCAAGAACATCTCGCTTGCCGCAGCCGAGCTCAATATTGCACAACCCACACTAACCAAGAGCATTAAGTTGCTCGAGGAGCAGCTCGGCGTCAAATTGTTCGAGCGTCTGCCGCGTGGCGTCGTGCTGACATCGTTCGGGACCACGCTGCTGCGCCACGCCGAGGCTGTGCATGTCCAGATGAAGGATGCCGGTCACGAGATTGCCGCGCAGCGTTCTGGCGCCGTCGGGACCGTCGCGATCGGCGCCGGCCCGACATGGCTCCGACGATATCTTCCGGCGGCGCTCGCACGCACGATCTCGTCACATCCGTCGATCCGCGTCCGCGTCGAGGCCGGCTTCGACGAGTCGCTATTCCGTGCGCTGAGGCAAGGCGAATTCGACTTCGTCGAATTCCGCAGCCCTTATCTGCACCATCCCGAGGAGGATGACGGGCGCGGCTACGGCTTGATTGGCGGAACTATCGATGCGGTCGCTTCGTTGCTGCACGGACTGCGCATCTTGCGCGCGCATACTTTTCTTCATTTCATGCTTCTTCGACGACGGTATGTCCCGGCCAAACAGTCAAATTGAAAGCGCAAAATGGCGCACCGCGAACCCGTGGGCTCGTGTCGGAGTGGCACCGCCTCAACTCTGGCCGGGCTACGTAATCCGGACCCCGCTCGGTTGTTTGTTTGTGACCGGGCATCCTATATAATGATCCGTAAGGCAGCTTGTTTGGAGGATCGCGATGAGGGCTTTCATCCTTGCCTGCGTTGCGACGATCGTAATCGCTGCGATTGGAGTTGCCGTGCTCGACAGCTTACAGCAACCCGTCGCAGAAGCCTTTGCAACGAGTGGCGTGCGTCTGTAGGCAGACGCCGCCAGCCCTATTCGGCTGCGGATGTAGCACGACGCGTTTGCCGCTGAGAATCGTTCGGGCCGCTCCGTGCCGATTGCTGCTCGAGCCACAGGCTGTGGTGCTCGCGCGCCCAATTGATATCCACCTCACCTGATCCCATCGCCTCGAATGCCCCTTCCATCCCGATCGTGCCGATGTAGATGTGAGCGAGCATCGCGGCGATAAACAGCACAGCCACGACGGAGTGAACGATCTGGGCAATCTGCATGCCCTCGATTCCCGTCAGGTAGAAGGGAAACATGAGCTGATACCCGGTCGCGGCGACGAGGCCGCCGCCGATCACAACGATCCAGTAGATCCCCTTTTGACCGGCGTTGAAGCGGCGTGCCGGCGGATGATCGTGTCCGAACAGCCCGCCTCCGCGCTTGATCCACTCCAGATCCACCTTGTTCGGGATGTTGCCGCCGATCCACATCAGAAAGATCAGCACGACGCCGATTGTGAAGGGGAAGCTCAGGTAGTTGTGGGCGAATTTCGCCCATTGCGACCATCCCGAGAAAGCGTCAAATCCAATCAGCGGAAGCAGCAGCGGCCGCCCGAACGTGATGTTCAGTCCCGAAATCGCAAGGATGACGAAGCAGGTCGCGGTCATCCAGTGCACGAAACGCTCAAATGAATTGAATCGCACGATGGTTCGGCCTGATCGTCCACTTTCGAGGCGAACCATGCCGCGCGTCAAATAGAAGATCACGAGCACCGCCAGCATGCCAAGCATGGCAACGCCACCGATCCACCGCAGCGCGACGTCGCGGAATTCACGCCACTCGCGGCCGGCCGGTTGCATCAGCACGCTGGAGCGCTGGTCGGGAATGCTGACGCGCCCCTGGATCCGGTCCATCTCTTGAAGCAACTGGCGTTCGTTGACCGAGTTCGCCGTCGGATTGATCTGCTGGGCCGCCGACGGCGCCGGAACTGCCATGATCAACAGAAGCAACGCCCACGCACCGACGGCTGGACCAATGAACCTTGCAAATGAGGACATGAGCTCCTCCTCGGCATTTGTACCGCGTCGCCCGCGGCGTGCTTCAGGACTCGATCGTCTCGCGATAGGCGGTCTTCCAGCCCCACGCGCCCGAGCCATAGCCACGCTTCAGCACACGCTCCTTATAGATCTGGGCAATGATCTCGCCGTCACCGGCGAGCAGCGACTTGGTCGAGCACATCTCGGCGCACAGCGGCAGCTTGCCCTCAGCGAGGCGGTTCGCACCGTATTTTTCGTATTGCTCCTTGCTGCCATCGGCCTCGGGGCCGCCGGCGCAATAGGTACATTTGTCCATCTTGCCGCGCGAGCCGAAATTACCGATCTTCGGATATTGCGGCGCGCCAAACGGACAGGCGTAGAAGCAGTAGCCGCAGCCGATGCAAAGGTCCTTGGAGTGCAGCACCACGCCGTCGGCGGTGGTGTAGAAGCAGTTCACCGGACACACTGCCGCACAAGGCGCATCCGTGCAGTGCATACAGGCCATCGAGACCGACCGCTCGCCCGGCTTGCCGTCGGCGATGGTGACGACCCGGCGCCGATTGATGCCCCAGGGGACCTCGTGCTCGTTCTTGCAGGCCGTCACGCAGGCGTTGCACTCGATGCAACGGTCGGCGTCGCAGAGAAATTTCATACGTGCCATCGTCGTTGCTCCCTAAGCCGCCGCGATCTGGCAGAGTGTGACCTTGGGCTCCTGCATGCCCGTCGCGGGGTCGTAGCCGTAGGTGGTGATCGTGTTGGCGCTCTCGCCGAGCACGATCGGGTCGGTGCCCTTCGGGTAGTTGCCGCGAAGATCCTTTCCCGCAAACCAGCCACCGAAGTGGAAGGGCATCCAAGCGACGCCCTTGCCGACACGCTCGGTGACGAGCGCTTTCATCCTCGCCCTCGAATTGTTCTCGGCGCCAGTGACCCAGACCCAACCGCCGTCCTTGATGCCGCGATCGGCGGCATCGCCAGGATTGATCTCGATGAACATGTCCTGCTGCAATTCGGCAAGCCAGGGGTTGGTGCGGGTCTCCTCACCGCCGCCCTCATATTCGACCAGACGGCCTGACGACAGGATGAGCGGGAACTGTTTTGCGATTCCCTTCTCCACCGCAGCCTTCTGCACGGAGAACCCGATATTTGGCACGCGGAACTGCTTGGCGTCGGGCAACGTCGGATATTTAGCCACAAGATCGACGCGCGGCGTGTAGATCGGCTCGCGGTGAACCGGAATCGGATCGGGCAAGCCGAACGCATTCATCCGCGCCTTGCCGTTGCCGTAGGGAACACAGCCATGCGCCAGCGCCACGCGCTGGATGCCGCCCGACAGATCGAGAGCCCAAGACACCGTGTCCGGATTGGCCGGATTGATCTTGTTGATTACGGCCATTTCCGCTTCGGTGAGGTCGGTGTCCCAGCCGAGCTTCTTCAGGCTCGCCAGCGTGAATTCCGGATAACCGTCCTGAATACCTGACCCCAACGAGTACGAGCCGTCCGCGAGCAGGCTGACTTTCCGCGTCGTGCCGTCCGGCAGCTTCTCCTCACGCTCGATGCCGAATCGCGGCCGGAACGTGCCGCCCCCATCCATGACGTGCAGATGTGTGTTGTAGAGCAGCGGTGTGCCGGGGTGCTTCACCTCCGGAGATCCCCAGCACGGCCAGGGTAGACCGTAATAGTCGCCGCCGACCTCGGGATCGTCCTTCGGCGCCCGCATCGTCAGCATGTCGAACTTCGCTTGGTACTTCATGTGCGCCTTGAGCCGCTCGGGCGATTGCCCGCAATAGCCGGTCGACCAGCTGCCGCGGTTCATCTCGCGCAGGACATCCTCAGCTTCAGGAAGATTGTTCTCGACCTTGATTTTCTTGAACATCTGGTCCGCGAAGCCGAACTTTTTCGCCATCAAATAGATGATCTCGAGATCATCCTTCGATTCGAAGATCGGCTTCACAATCTGCTCGCCCCATTGCAGCGAGCGGTTCGAGGCGACGCGCGACCCCTTGCACTCGAATTGCGTGGCGACCGGGAGGATGTAGACGCCATCCTTGCGTCCGGCTTCGACTGCGAGGGAGGCCCAGGTCGTCGGATGCGGGTCGGCGATGACGAGCAGCTCGAGCGCCTTCAGGCCATTGAGGGATTCAGGAACGCGTGTGATGCTGTTGGAGGCGTGTCCCTGCACGAACACCGCCTTTACATTATCCTTCTGCGCGACCTGATCTTTCGGCAGCGTCACCGCCTCGAACCAGCGGGTCAGCGGGATGCCGGGGGTCTCCATGATCTGTTTGGTATCGAAGCGCGACTTCAGGAATTCGTAGTCGACCTCCCAAACCCGCGACCAGTGCTTCCAGGCGCCTTCAGCGAGGCCGTAGTAGAACGGCAGCGTGACAATATCGAGTCCGACGTCGGTCGCGCCTTGAACGTTGTCATGGCCACGGAAGATGTTTGCGCCGGCGCCGGCCTTGCCGACATTGCCGGTCATCAACAGCGCAATGCAGCTCGCCCGAACATTGGCGGTGCCGACGGTCTTCTGAGTCTGGCCCATGGCCCAGATCAGCGTCGCCGGCTTCTCGGTGGCGAACATCTTGGCGACGCGCTTGAGCTGCTCGCCGGGAATGCCGGTCACGCGCTCAACTTCTTCCGGAGGCCACTTCTCAACCTCCTTCTTGAGGTCGTCGAAACCGTAGACGCGCTGCCGGATGAATTCCTTGTCCTCCCAACTATTCTGGAGAATGTGCCACATCATGCCGTAGAGCACCGGGATGTCGGTGCCCGGCCGCATGCGCACATATTCCGTCGCGTGTGCGGCAGTGCGCGTCAGGCGCGGGTCGATGACGACAAAGTTGGCCTTTTGCAGCTCCTTTCCCTCAAGCAGGTGCTGCAGCGAGACCGGATGCGCCTCGGCCGGATTGCCGCCCAAGATGACCTGTGTCTTCGCGTTGCGGATATCATTGTAGCTGTTGGTCATCGCGCCGTAGCCCCAGGTGTTGGCGACGCCGGTGACGGTGGTTGAATGGCAGATGCGGGCCTGGTGATCGGTGTTGTTGGTGCCCCAGAACGCCCCGAGCTTGCGGAACAGATAGGCGCCTTCGTTGGTCATCTTGGCCGAGCCGAGCCAATAGACGGAATCGGGACCCGACTTCTCACGCACAGCTTGAAGTTTATCCCCGATCTCGTTGATCGCGGTATCCCAGGAGACGCGGGTCCACTGCCCGTCTACCAGCTTCATCGGATAGCGTAGCCGCCGCTCGCTATGCACGAGTTCGCGCACAGAGGCGCCCTTGGCGCAGTGCGAGCCGCGATTGATCGGGGAGTCCCAGCTCGGCTCCTGGCCGATCCATACCCCGTTCAAGACCTCAGCCGTCACCGTGCACCCAACCGAGCAGTGCGTGCAGATGCTCTTGCGGACGGTCGCGCCCGCGGTGAGCGGACCGGCCATCGCCGCCTCCGCCTTGCGCACATTACCGACCGGCAGGGTGCCAAGTGCGGCGAGCGCGCCGCCGGCAAGACCGGATTTGCGCAGGAAACTGCGGCGGTCGAGACCTCCGGCCTGACCTGCAATGGACTCCGCGACGGAGCCGTGGCGCAGCGAATGCTGGTGTGTTCGCTTGATCAGCACGGTCAGCCTCCCTTGGCCGGATAACGATTGACGCGGTAAAAGGCTTTGACGTGATCGGATTCCTTGTAGCGCGCCTTGCGCTTCTCATCGTTGGTTTCGCTGTCGGCCTCGGCGGACCCGACCAGCGGTGTCGCCAGCGTCGCGCCAGCGCCGACCGTGCCGATGCCGACCTTGCGCAGGAAGTCGCGACGCCCGCCTATGGTTTTCCGGTCTTCATTCATCGCATCTCTCCTGGATCCGCGCGTGCGGGTCAGTTGGCGAATGTGAATGCTTCCGTCTCGATCTCGATAAAGGCGCGACCAAGCGCGCCGACCGCACGATAAAAGGTGGCGCTCTCAGCGCTTTCGATATCGGCGAACAGCCGCCCCATCCAGGGCGCGACGTGCGTCTCGAAGAAGGCGCGCTGCACGTCGGAAGATGCCTCGAAGCGTTTTGAAGCAAAACCGGCCATGATCTCGCACAGGATCGACGCGTGGTCTTCCGGCTCCGAATTGCCCGCAACGCGCACGATCCCGAGCGCAGCGAGATCACCGCGCAGGCGTGACAGCGGCCGCTCGTTGAGAAAGCCGGTCAGGTAGTAGGAGGCATAAGGCAAAAGCTCGCCGCGGCCGAGACCGACGAACAAGTCGAAATATTCGCGTTCAACTTTCGCTGCGACCGCGTTGGCCGCGGCTTCGGCCAGCGCAATATGCGCGCACCCAAGCGACGTCGCGTCGCCGGCCAATGCCGCCAATTGATCAAGCAGCTTTTTTGACGGCGCTGCCGACAGAAGCGAAGCCAGCAGCAGATACTCCTGCGCCCGCGCCGCGTCGACGGGATCACTCGGGTCTTCGGCCACAGGCAGCTCTCTGTAAAGATCGGGCCGCAATTCGTTGCGCGATACGCCAGTCGCGGCTTCGACAGCAATTACCCGTTGTGCGGGCACCTTGCTCCAGTTTGAAACGGAGGGCTGGCTGATGCCGATTTTGCGCGCAAGCCTGGCAACGCCGCCAACGGCGTCAATGGCGCGATCAAGGCCGTCATCACGCACGTGGACCTCCCATCCAAGTCCCAGGTGCTTGATTTCGCTTTGGTTGCAAAGCGCTGGACGAATTGTACTTCCATTGCTGCGGGGGTTCCATAGCCTGAGGCTATTTCTTTCGTTGGGGCCACTAGCGCGGCAGCGCACCGCCATGGGCGCGGCGCCGAACGGGTTCGCGGCCGCTCTCGGCGCTTTCAGCCACTGTCGATTGCGTTGCAGCAGGAACTGAGGCAATTTCGGTCGTCGCGGATTCCGCGGCTATGACCTCGACCGTTGAAGTCTTGGCCTGGCACAATTCTCGCGAAGAATCCGTGGCTTCAACCCGAGTCTCAAGCTGAGCCTCGGCCGACTTGCGCAGGCCACTAAGGATCCGGTCAACCAGCGTGGCCAGATCTCCCTCGGAATAATCCAGCGGACCGAAACCGGGCATCGCAGAGGGATCGTTGAAGTCCCAGGCGTTCTCCGCGAGCCCGACGAAGTCGCGAATGGCAGGATCGGCGCTCCAGGCGCGACGAAGCGCCGCACGGGCCAGCTCCTGCGGAATCCCTTTGCGCAGAAAGGCCTTGATGTCTGTCGCGGACGTGATCGAGTCGATCGAAGGCAGACTCGACAGATCGACTTTCGCCTCGTCGTCCTTGGCGGGGGGCTTTGGTGCAGATTGCACATCATCGTGCGTTGCCGCGGTCGGCGACGTGGCGTTCGCTCTTGTCTCCCGCTTGCGGCGGGACCAACGCACCAGAAACTTGTCCTCACTCAGCTCGTCCTCGCTCACTCGACTTGCCTCGCTCATTCCTGTCCGCCTTCATGCTAGCGGCGGGCTAGCGCCTCCGGATCGGCCTGACGCCGCTCGCGCTTGAAGAACTCACGTTCGACGTGGTGCTCGGCAACAAAACTTTCAATCGCCTCGCGCAGCACCTCCGGCATCGGCACCGCCTCGACGAGGTTGGCACCGGCCTCAGTGAACGCCTCACCCTCCGCAGGATCGGCGGTGACGGCCGCCACTGAATAGGACCAGACGCCTTCCGCGGGCGACAGCACGGTCCAGATGCTCGGACCGCCCGAGGCGAGATTGTCGCGGTAGCGTGCAGTCTCGGACGGATAGAGATCAACCGTCGCACTGCCCGCATAGAACAGGGTTTTGCCGTCCTCTTCGCGGAGCACTGTCCAGGGTTTTGTCTCGGGCTCATCGGGCAGCACGGCGACGCAACG
>NZ_JBANBA010000089.1:0-41114 GCF_059803475.1 Bradyrhizobium sp. UFLA05-89
GCGTGCGCCGGCCGATTGGCCAGTCCAGTTTCCCCGGCCGGATGCTCCCGACAGCCGTCCTGAGCCCGACGCATACCTATCCTGAACAGCCACCGACGCGCGAACCGCACCAGACTGCGCCACGTAGCCCCTGAACCTTATGAGATTGGGATGGGTTACAACTGCGTTGGTGATGTTGACCGAAAAGCTATAGGTCGGATCGCAGGTGCCTCTTTGAGTTACAAAGGTAAGATCCCATGATCCGTCGTAAGCCGTGCGCGCTTGCGCTGCCGAAGCAAACGCGACAAGGCTTGCCATGATGACGGCCACACGAGGCCAAAGCCTTTTCATAACAGCACCTCCGTGACAGATTGCGACCAACCGCGCTTTCGAAAACGGCTCGTGTTGCGTTGACAGCAAAACATACTTCGACTTGATGCGGTCGACATTCTCGCGCGATGTCACCGTGACACTCCTCGTTAAGGCGCATGTGCTTCCGTCGCGAGTAAAGCGCGGCAAATCTCGCCAAATTGCTGCTAGCCAGAAGGCGTGGCTCCGCGCATTTCAAGCACGGACGATCAATGGACGGCTGGCATTTCTCAGCCGATCGGATACGATTTGCCGGGGCCGGAGAAAGGCCGCGCGAATGACGAAAAGCTTGGCTTGGTGAATTCAATCGGGAGGCCGAACGCCGGAGGCTCATAAATGGTGCCGCATTCGGTGAATGTCGCGTACTCGGATGATGGCTCTCAGATCGTGTGGAAGGACGACGAACGCGTCTTTCGGCGTGGCTGGCGATTAGGCGATGATGGCGAGCAGCGCGCCGTGCTGATAGTTGCTCCTGTCGCCGACCACCCGTCTCGTTCAAGCCTCGAGCGCCTCACGCACGAATACGAACTGAAGGACGAACTCGATGGTACGTGGGCAGTACGGCCGCTGGAGCTTGTGCACGATGCCGACCGGACCATACTGCTGCTCGATGATGCGGGCGGCGAGCCGCTGGATGGCGTGCTCGGCGCGCCCATCGAGGCGGGACGCTTCTTGCGTCTCGCCATTCCCGTCGCGGCGGCCTTAGGCAAGCTTCACCAGCGCGGGCTCGTCCACAAGGACATCAAGCCGGGCAACATCCTGCTGAACGAGGCGTCCGGCGAAGTGCGGCTGACCGGTTTCGGCATCGCTTCGCGCCTCGTGCGCGAACGTCAGTCACCTCGCCCTCCAGAGACCATCGCCGGCACGCTCGCCTATATGGCTCCGGAACAGACCGGACGGATGAATCGTTCAATCGATTCCCGGAGCGACCTCTACGCGCTTGGCGTAACCTTCTACCAGATGCTCACCGGTGCATTGCCGTTTACCGCCACGGATCCGATGGAATGGGTGCACTGCCATCTCGCCAGGCGCCCGGCGCCCCCGATCGAGCGGAAGGAAATCCCCGGCGTCATTTCGGCGATCGTCATGAAATTGCTCGCGAAGCGAGCCGAAGACCGCTATCAAACGGCAGCCGGCCTCGAAAGCGACCTTCGCAGCTGCCAAACAGAATGGGACGAACGGCGTCAGATTGACGACTTTCCACTCGGCGAACACGACACGTCCGACCGGCTCGTGATCCCTGAGAAACTCTACGGGCGGCGACATGAGGTCGACACCTTGCTCGCCTCGTTCGATCGTGTCGTCAACGGTGGCGCCCCGGAACTGGTCCTGGTCTCCGGCTATTCCGGCATCGGTAAATCGTCGGTCGTCAACGAGCTGCAGCCGGTGCTGGTGCCGCCGCGTGGCCAGTTCGCTTCCGGCAAGTTCGATCAGCTCAAGCGTGACGTTCCCTACGCGACGTTGGCACAGGCGCTTCAGAGCCTGATCCGGCCGCTGCTCGGCAAGAGTGACGCCGACCTTGCGCCATGGCGTTACGCCTTGCAGGAAGCACTGGGGTCCAATGCGGGACTGATGGTGGAGCTCGTTCCTGAGCTGAGGGTTCTCGTCGGCGAGCCGCCGCCGGTCCCCGAGCTTCCGCCTCAGGACGCGCAGCGGCGCTTTCAGATGGTGCTTCGGCAATTGATCGGTATCTTTGCTCGGCCGGAACATCCCCTGGCACTGTTCCTCGATGACTTGCAGTGGCTCGACGCAGCGACGCTCGACCTTTTGGAAGACCTGTTGAACCGGTCCGAACTCCGTAATCTTTTCCTCGTCGGTGCTTTTCGCGATAACGAAGTCACGGCGGCGCATCCGCTCATGCGCAAGCTGGAGGCGATCCGGGCAACCGGAAGAGTGCAGGAGATCAAACTTGCTCCGCTCACAACCGAACATCTGGACGAACTCGTCGCGGACACGCTCCGCTGCGACGCTGAGCAGGCCGGTTCGCTTGCAAATCTCGTGCACGCGAAGACCGACGGCAATCCGTTCTTCGTCGTCCAGTTTCTTCACGTGCTCGCCGACGAGGGGCTGCTGGCCCTTGATCAAGCGCGGGGGCAATGGTCTTGGGATGTCGGCGGCATCCATGCCAAGGGGTACACGGATAATGTGGTGGAGCTTCTGGCCGGGAAGCTGACGCGGCTACCGCTCGACACGCAAGACGCGTTGCGACGGCTGGCGTGCCTCGGCAACGTTGCCGATTTCAATATCCTTTCGGTCGTTCTCGGAACGGCCGAAGAGCAGGTGCACGCGGCTCTCTCGGAAGCCATGCGTCAACAACTGATCGATCGCGCCGTGCGCTCATACAAGTTCATTCACGATCGGGTGCAGGAAGCGGCCTATGCGCTGATTCCGGAAAAGTCGCGCGCGGAGTCGCATTTGACTATCGGCCGGTTACTGCTGGCGCAGGCTTCACCGGAAAAGCGCGACGAGGCGATCTTCGAGATCGTCAACCAGCTCAATCGCGGGGCAACTCTAATCATATCCCACGAGGAACGCGAACGGCTTGCGGAGCTGAACCTGGCCGCTGGCAAGCGCGCCAAGGCGTCGTCGGCCTATGCCTCCGCGCTGACCTATCTGACCACCGGTGCGGCGCTGTTGCCGGGGGACACATGGGAGCGCCGGCCCGACCTCGCCTTTGACCTGGAGCTGCATTCGGCCGACTGTGAAGTCTATGCTGGTGCAGCGCAGCTTGCCGACCAACGTCTGGCGGCGCTGGCACAGCGCGCGCTCAGCGCAGTCCAAAAATGCCTCGTGGCCTACCGGCGGGTGGATCTATGCGCAATGCTAGGGGCGGGCGAAAGGGCGGTGACAATTGCCCTGGAGTGTTTGCGGCATGTAGGCATCGATTGGTCAGCGCATCCCACCGAGGCGGACGCACGTCACGAGTACGAGCGCATTTGGTCATTGCTCGGAGATCGCTCGATCGAGGATATCGTTGACCTGCCGCTGATCCAAGACCAGAAGGCAAGGGCGACGCTCGACCTGCTCAGCAGCCTGGCTCTGCCGGCCATGTACACCGACAAGAACTTGCACGCACTTAGCGTCTGCGCTGCCACAAATCTCAGCCTCGAGCACGGCATCAGCGAGGCGGCGCCGTTTAACTACGTGGCAGTGGCGATGCTCGCCGGCCCCCGCTTCGGCCAGTACATTGAAGGTTATCGGTTTGGAAAGTCGGCCTGCGATCTGCTGGAACGTCGCGGATTGACAGACTTCGGGGCGAAGACCTATGTCGCCTTCGCGATTGTGGTCCCGTGGACACGACCGCTAAGGGAGGGCATCGAACCGTCACGTCGCGCCTTCCAGTTGGCGAAGGATCACGGCGATCCGACATATGCCTCACTTGCCTCCCGGGGTCTCAGTAGCATCCTTCTTGCATCGGGCCATCCACTCGATCAATTCGAGCGCGAAGCTCAGGACGCGTTGGCATTCGTGCAGAAGTATGGGTTCTTCCTCGACAGGCTTTCCGCGCCGATCGCGCTTGCCCGGACCCTGCGCGGGAAAATTGCGAAGTTCGGTTCCCTCGACGATGGTGAATTCACGGAGCGCTCCTTCGAAGACCGCATCACGGGTCAACCCGCTCGTGCCTTTTTGGAATGTTACTACTGGATCCGAAAGCTCCAGGCGCGCTTCTTTGCCGGCGACTATGTTTCGGCGCTCGAGGCAGCGGAGAAGGCGGGGACATGGTACGCAACTTCCCGGGCGCTGTCGCTCTTTCCGGCCGAAAAAGCCGAATGGCATTTCTATGCCGGCCTGTGCCGAGCCGCTCGGTGTGAGCCCTTCGGCCCCGAGCCGTACGCCGAGCATCGAGACGCGCTTGGCGGCCACGAGCGGGAGCTGCAGGCCTGGGCGGCGAATTGTCCTGAAAATTTCGAGGATCGTGCAGCGCTGGTCGCTGCCGAGATCGCCCGGATTGAGGGACGCCCGGTCGAGGCCATGGACCTTTACGAGCGCGCCATTGCCTCGGCCCGCGCAAACGCCTTTGTCCAAAACGAGGCGCTGGCCTACGAGCTGGCTGCCCGCTTTTACGCGGCGCGCGGCCTCGAGGAGGTTGCACATCTCTACCTCAAAAATGCGCGGCATTGCTACTTGCGATGGGGAGCAGATGGAAAGGTGCGGCAACTCGACCAGCTCCATCCGCGGCTGAGACAGGACGAGCGTGCGCCGGGTCCAGCGGGCACGATCGAAGCACCGGTCGAACATCTCGATCTCGCGACGATGATTGAAGCCTCGCAGGCACTTTCTGGCGAGATGGTTCTCGAAGAGCTCATCGACAAGCTCTTGCGCGCTGCACTCAAGCACGCTGGCGCGGAACGATGTCTTCTGATTGTTCCACGAGATGAAGAGCTGCAGATAGAGGCGGAGGCGATCTCTAGTGGCGAGAACGTAACCGTGCATCTGCGGCAACGGGCCGATATCGCACCGGCGCTGCCGGAGTCGCTGGCCCGTTATGGAGCGCGTACTCATGAGACGGTAATCATCGACGATGCGTCATCTCGACACCCATTTTCTACCGATGCCTACTTTGTTCGGAGTCGTGTTCGCTCTATTCTTTGTTTGCCGTTGATTAGTCAGAGAAAATTCATCGGCATTCTCTACCTTGAGAACAGCCTTGCGCCGAACATCTTCACACCCGATCGCGCGGCGCTGCTGGAGGTGCTTGCGTCGCAAGCAGCCATCTCGCTTGAGAATTCACGGCTGTATCGCGATCTCGAGGATCGGGAGACGAAGATACGGCGTTTGGTTGACGCCAATATCATCGGGATCTTCGTTGCCAACCGCCAGGGGCAGGTTATTGAAGCCAATGACGCGTTCCTCCGTATGCTGGGATATGACCGTGATGACCTCGCGTGGGGCCGGGTGCGCTGGAACGAGCTGAGTGCTCCGGGATGGCACGAGCGTGACGCAATCACGCTGGAACAGCTAAACTCAATCGGGATAGTTCAGCCTTTTGAGAAGGAATATCTTCGGAAGGACGGTAGCCGCGTTCCCGTGCTTATTGGTGCCGCGCTCGTCAAGGAAGGCGGCGACGAGGGCGTCGCGTTCGTGCTCGATTTGACCGAGCGTAAACGGGCTGAGGAGGCGCTGCGCGAAAGCGAGCGGAGTTTACGCTCGGCGATTGACGGGATACCCGGTCTCGTTGCGAGCTTGGCCCCGAATGGCGACGTCGAAGCCGTCAATCGCCAAATCCTTGAGTATTGTGGTGCGTCACTGGAGGAAATGAAGAACTGGGGCACAAACGGAACGATTCATCATGAAGACCTTCCCCATCTCGCTGAAATCGTCACAAGGTCGATAGTCGCCGGCGTTCCATACCAGACCGAAGCACGCATACGACGCTTTGACGGTGAATATCGATGGTTTGACATCCGCGGCATTCCGGTTCGCGACACCTTCGGTGCCATTTCTCGCTGGTATGCACTATTGACGGATATAGAGGAACGAACGCAGGCGTTGGCGCGATTGCAGCAGATGCAGTCGGATTTCGCCCATGTGAACCGCGTGAGCATGATGGGAGAATTGGCAGCCTCGCTCTCTCACGAGATTGCGCAGCCAATCGCCAGCGCGCGCAACAACGCCCGGGCGGCCCTGAATTTTCTGAAGATGCAGCCGCCGGACCTAGGGGAGATCGGCGAGGCACTCTCCTGTGTCGTCGGGGACACAGATCGAGCCGGAGAAATCATCGATCGCATCCGAGAGCAAATCAAAAAAGCGCCGCCGCGAAAAGAGCGGTTTGATCTCAACGCGGCGATCAACGAAGTGATCGCGTTGGCGCAAAGCGCGATCGTCAGGAATGGCGTTTCGGTCCAGACCCGGCTTGCGGAG
Organism: Bradyrhizobium sp. UFLA05-89; assembly: GCF_059803475.1. Taxonomy (NCBI): domain Bacteria; kingdom Pseudomonadati; phylum Pseudomonadota; class Alphaproteobacteria; order Hyphomicrobiales; family Nitrobacteraceae; genus Bradyrhizobium; species Bradyrhizobium sp. UFLA05-89. The sequence goes on from NZ_JBANBA010000089.1 coordinate 6,211, forward strand.
GGGTTGCTTCCGGTTCTGGGGGACCGCATTCAGCTGCAACAAGTCTTGCTGAATTTGATTCTCAACGCGGCTGAAGCAATGAGCTCGGTAGAAGAGGGAGCAAGAGGGATGTTGATCAGCACCGATCAGGACCAGGTAGGCGCCCTCGTGGCCGTGCGCGATTCAGGGCCGGGCATCGATCCTGCGCATCTCGATAGGATCTTCAATGCCTTCTATACCACGAAGTCGAGTGGGACAGGCATGGGGCTGTCGATATGCCGCTCTATCATCCAAGCTCACGGGGGCAAGCTGTGGGCGGGAGCGAACGAGCCCGGCGGCGCCGTATTCCAGTTCACCTTGCCAGATACCGAAAGAGAGCTCCCGACTATCCTTCAGGCGAGCCACCGGAGTTGAAAGCCGCGCTAACACATCGCATCAGTTGGTCCTCGTCCACTGGCTTGCGCAGGTAACACAAGACGCCGTCGCCTAGCGCGCGAGCCCGGTCGACGTCATTGGGAAATGCCGTCACAAGGATCGTCGGAATTGCGTGGCCCGCATCGATAAGGCGCCGACAGAGTTCGAGCCCGGTCATGGCGGGCATATGAATGTCGGTGATCAGGCATGCTGTTTCGGAGAGGCGCGGGGAGGCGAGAAATTCGGTTGCAGACGAGAAAACGTCGACCGTATGGCCCAGGGATCTCATGAGCCTGCACATTGACTCACGAAAGAACCGATCATCGTCGACGACCGAAACTAGTACCTTTTTCATCATGCGCTTATGCCATTCGCAGGCCCCTTCGTGCGGGCAGCTAACGGTGCCGTAGATCCGCGTGGGATGGCTTGACTTGCGTCAAGAATGCCATCGATGCAATGCCGATGCGCCTAAACTTTGGCTTATGCCGACGGCGATTGCGAGTCCTGGCAATCATCGGTCGGGATGGAGAATTCCCCGCTGGACGACGTGATCGCCGGGATCATACCCGGCGACCTCAGGACCACGTCCGGGCATTGTAAGCCTTCGTATCGCCGTCCCGCCCCTTTGGATGCCCGACTTCGACCTGCGCTCAATTGAGGTGCTGGTAACGATCCTAATAGTCTGCATGCGTCCGAAATGCGCAGGGGCGAAAAGGAGAAAACAATGGCTTATCGCTTGGAAACTCACAGGTCTGACAGGGCCACTCGATGCGCAATGTGCGACGGCAAGTTCGGTCTCGTCCGGCATTATTCGTGGCGAACCCCGCTTTGTTCCAGGGAGTGCGTCGATCGCTTCGCAACTCGCCGCCAAAGTGACCGTAATTGGTTGGGCTGGCTCCAAATGCCCTTCGACCAGTCGACCGAGCACCGCGCGAGGGCGTCATGACGCTTCAGATCTCACCACGAGGCAAACAATATCTGAAGACCGCGCAGACTTTGCTCCGTACCGCCAAAACCATGACTGACATGGCGATTGCAGGTCAGCTAAGGGCTCTTGCCGACGATTATGAACGGCGAGCTGAGAAGGCTTCCCGCGATGATGCGGACAAGGCACTCGCTCGATCGGCTGTCAGCGCTGAAGGTGAGTGGCTTGCATGAGGTGATGGGCGTCGCTCAGCCGCGATCGGGCGAGCCACAGATCCTAAAGTCGATCAGCGCGTTCGGGAGCGAGCTGGGTCAGGTCGTAAACTTTGGTGTACCCCGCACGCATGCTTTGGGAACAATGGGACTGTTCAGGTTCCGCGATTAGGACTAGAAATGCGCGGTCTGGCCGAAAACCAGGACACAGGCTCATTTTCGCGGTCCCTTCGAGCAGCAGCGATGCCTGATTCCACCTCCACCGTGTTGGTCGTCGACGACGACCCGGACCTCCGCGCGTCTGTCGGGCGGCTACTGCGATCGCTCGGCATCGATGTTCAGCTATTTGCGTCCATTTCCGAGTTCCTCAAGTCCGATCTCCCGGATTGCCCCACCTGCCTTGTGCTCGACATCAGAATGCCCGGTCAAAGCGGTCTCGATCTTCAGCGCGAGCTCGTCACGGCAAATAGGGAAATTCCGATCATCTTCGTCACAGGACACGGCGACATACCGATGTCCGTGCAGGCGATGAAAAGGGGCGCTATCGAGTTCCTGACTAAGCCGTTCCGCGACCAAGATCTCCTCGACGCGATTGAGCTCGGTCTCTCTCGTGATCGTGCACGGCGGGAAAATGAGAAGGACTTGGTCGCTCTCAGGGAGCGCTTCGGATCGCTGAGCCCCAGGGAGCGCGAGATCATGATTCAGGTCGCCCGCGGCCGTCTGAGCAAACAGATTGCCCATGATATCGGCATCGCCGAAGCCACCGTGAAGGTGCATCGCAGCAGGGCGATGCAGAAGATGCAGGCCGGTTCGCTTCCCGAGCTCGGCCGTATGGCCGATAAGCTCAAGCTCGTACCTGATAGGCCGCAACGCTCCTGAGCTGTGGAACGATCTGTACATTGGGGGACTAACAATCTGCCGTTCAATCGTCGAATCCATGGCGGATGCCTGTTGGTCAACCCGAGCCAGCCACGCCGGGCTCTGTTTCAGTTTGCGATCCCTGCCCGACCGTCATGATCAACCGATTGTCTAGCAACAATTTGCTGCGATTTGCTGCGCTTCACTCCCGGCGCCTCGGCGCATGCCGGTAAAGTAGCCCAATACGCCGTGCAATAGAACGACGCGCTCAAACTCGATGGTGATGCGAATGTTTGGAACTGTCGCAACGACCAAGATCAAGGAAGACAAAAGCGCAGAATTCGAGGAGCTCGCGACTGAGCTCGTCAAGAAGGTCAATGAAAACGAGCAGGGTTGTCTGCTATATCGGCTCTACCACGGTGAAATGCCGAATACCTATGTGTTCATGGAGCGCTACGCCGATCAGGCAGCAGTCGATGCCCATCTGAGCACAGAATATTTCAGGACACTCAGGGGGGCGATGGCTGAATTCATGGACGGAAAGCCGACCATCCACCGGTTGAAGCAGGTCGAGACGTAAGACGAACTACGAGGCGATGTCCGCTGGTGACTCTTCGCAACATATCGCGCGGCGCGCCAATTTGGTCGCGAACGGAGAAGCAGACGCGGCCTCGTCGTGTCGTTTATCGACGCGCGGCCTAGGATAGACCAGGTTGCTTGCCACGAGACGGCGCGCCTGCGCGTTTCCGAAATTGGGCTAACGAAGTAGTTCGCTGCTCAAGTAATGGCTCTCGCGTATTTTGTTGATCCGGCCCGAGCATCACAATGCGCGGCCCCAACTCCTCCACTCGGCTTGTAAATCTAGGTTTAGGCAACGCAACCAAATCTGTCAGTGCTCACCACCCGCGTGGAATAGCTCGCGGCGCTCCAAATCGTCAGATTACGGTCAGTGGCATCTTTGCGGGATTAGCCTGCCAAAGCACGCGAGGTCATAATGCGCGCATCAGCTTCGACTGCAGCTTTCGGACGCCTGGAGCAATTTCATCCCGAACCGGAATTTGACGCCGGACGCACCGCTCAGCCTTTTGAGGTGGTTGCACCACTCTCCCAGAAACGAAGTGGATCGGTCGGCGCCGCCCTAGCCGACGTTTCCTTCGGACCATTCCGCCTGCTTCCGACGCAGTTTCTTCTGCTCGAAGAAGACAAACCCGTGTGCCTCGGAAGTCGTGCTCTGGAGATCCTGATTGCTCTGCTTGAACGCCGCGGTGAGCTGGTCAGCAAGCAGGACTTGATGGCCCGGGTCTGGCCCAACGTCTTTGTCGAGCCTGCGAACCTCACGGTCCATATGTCCGCGCTGCGTCGCGCGCTGCGTGACGGTCGGGACGGGCATCGGTTCATCGTCAACATCCCCGGCCGCGGCTACTGTTTCGTCGCCTCTGTCGATGTGTCGGGACACGAGAACTGAGCGCGAGTGGTGAAGCATCTGCAGAGGCACGACCGTGATCGCGACAATGTCAGAGCAGCCGCACACAGTAGCGAAAATTCCGGTCAGCTCCTGGAGCTTCGCCATTCGCGTTTGGCTGGCTACGATCATCGCCTTGTTCGTGAGCTTTTGGCTGCAGCTCGAATCGCCGACGACTGCCGCGCTTACGATTGCTGTTCTCGCCGAACCAACCCGCGGCCAGGCGTTGGACAAGGCAGGTTTTCGATTGCTCGCCACTGTGGTGGGCGTAACGGTGTCAATCGCAATCACAGGCCTCTTCTCGCAGGCGCGAGATCTGATACTCCTGGCGTTCGCGGCGTGGCTTGGCATTTGCGTCTTTGTGGCAAAGCTCTTGGACGGCTATCGGGCTTATGCAGCGGTGCTGTCCGGATATACTGTCGCATTTATTGCGACACAGCAGATCGACAATCCGCAGCACGTGTTTGAATCCGGTATGGCGCGTGGCGCCGCAATCGTGGTCGGCATTTTTTCGATCGCCGTGATGAACACGTTCATGTTTGCTCCAGACCGTCAACCGCGCATGGTCGCGCAGTTGGCGGCGATCCATCGCCGCATCCGCGTCTATGCAAGCGCTGCCTTCCGCGGCGAACCAGACAACTCGATGACATTCCTGACGCTACTGCGAGAAATTGTGGCGCTGCGGCCGGAGATCGCAAGCCTGGCGCCGGAGTCGAGCAGCGGCTCGGTCAGGAGCGCTGCCGCCCGCAGCGCCGCGGTCTCGCTAATCGCCGAATTACAGGCTGCGCGGACCTTGAGCAGCGGTTCTGCTCGCGAGAACGCTCGAACGGAAGTTTCGGCACGGAACGAGTTTGTTCGACGGGACGAAGATGTTCGACAAGAACTGATCGCTCTGAGATCAGTCAAGTGGCCGCTGCGATTGTGGCGTGCACCCTTGTATCGCTCCTATCGAATTGCCGCCGAAAGCGGTCTCCGTGCCTCTCTATGGTTTGCAATCGCCTCGGCCTTCTACGTTTGGGTCGGGTGGCCTGCGGCGAGCGTTTCTCTGTCCTTCGTGGCGCTGATGGTCGGATTGGGGGCCACAACTCCGAACCCGCGCGGCTTCACCGCGGTTGCGCTTGTTGCTGCGCCGATCGCAATTGTTCTGACCGGTATACTCGAGTTCATCATCCTCGATGGCGCCGACGCCTTCCCCCTGCTGGCTATCGGTCTTGCTCCCCTCGTGGTCGGCGCAGCACTCCTCATCACCTCTAAAAATCTTCTGTGGTCATCACTTGGTCGCGCCATTCTACCTTTCACCATGCTCATCCTGGCGCCGAGTAATCCACAGACCTACAATCCGCAGGCGTTCCTCTTCACCTCTGTGTTCATTGTCGCGGCAGCCGTGTTCCTGTTCGCAACGCAAACACTGATTCCTCCCGTACCCGATGACAAACGCAGGAAGCAGCTTCTGGCGGAGGTCCGCCGCGAGCTGCAGGAGCCGTTCTTGCGGAATGGAGAGGCGTTGGAAGAAGCAACGTTCCGGGACGCTTCGCGGATAGGGCAATTTCTCGCCGCTGGGGGAGAACAGGACAGTCGCGCCCTCGCAGAAATGCTCTCTTGTTTCGATCAATCAGCAATATTCCGGCTTTGCGATGCGAAGCTGATGCAATTCGCCGATGGGCCACTTGCAGACGAAGTACGCGGGGCGATCGCCAAGCGAGATGCGGCCACCCTGCGCGCTATCGCGCACAGGCTTCGTGAACGGGCTACGCACAACGACTCGATCCAGGCAGAAATTGCGGCGTGCCTTTCCCTGACAAGCAACATCTTCGATCGGAGCCAAAATCGCGATTTGTCGGAGGCAACCTGATGGCGCACACCTTTGCAGAGCTGGTGGTCGGAGGCGTCTTGTTAGCGCCGTTTGTAACCTACCTGGTGGTAGCTCTTGTCGTCATCCTCGCACTCCGACCGCTTCTGCATGTCGTCGGCTTTGCGAAGGTGTTCAGTCACGCCGCAATCGCTGAGCTGAGCCTATATGTGACGGTTCTCGGCCTATTGATTCTGTTATTCTAGAGGAGGGCGCCATGGATTCTGTCGTTTATGATGAGGCTGTTCGGGAAGTCCCGATGCAGGAAAGCCTGGCGCGCTCGTCGTCGGTTGAGGCCGAGGAACCGGTTCATCAAACGAACCAGTTCGACGGGATCGCCCTAAGGGTATCGGAAGGGTACCCGGATGACGAACAGATCGTCCTGCCTCCACGTAAATCAAAGCCACCGCGGCGAAGTCATGGCTCGCGAACCGTGCGGCATCTGTTGCGCAAGCTGGCGACGGTCGGGATCGCCGCCGTTGCAGCGATCGCCGCTCTCGTGACTTGGGACCAGTACAATGCCGGACCATGGACGCGCGACGGGCGCGTGCGGGTGCAGGTCGCGAGCGTCGCGCCGGAGATTTCCGGAAGAATCAAGGAGCTGGGAATCGTGGACAATCAGTTCGTTCACAAAGGCGACCTTTTATACGTCATCGACCCCTTCGATTTCGACGTTGCGCTCCGCACCAACAAGGCGGTCTTGCAGCAAAGGATGGCGGACCGCAACGTGAAGGATTTGCAGTCCGAACGTCGGCGACGTTTGTCGGATCTGGCGAGCAGCACCGAAGAGAAGCAGGTCTACGAGGGAAATGCGCTACAGGCGAAGGCGGCCGTCGAGTCGGCTCAGGAGCAAGTCCGGCAGGCGGAGATCAATCTGCAGCGTACCGAAGTGCGCAGCCCGGTGAATGGGATTGTCACGAACCTCCTGCTTCGAGAGGGAGACTACGCGCATCAAGGCGCCGCCAATATTTCGATCATCGATAGGGACAGCTATTGGGTCGACGGCTATTTCGAGGAAACAAAGCTGGCCCGGCTGTGCGTGGGTGACCGTGCTGAGGCCAAGCTGATGGGCTACTCTGAGCCCGTCATAGGTCACGTCGCAACGGTGACGCGTGGCGTCAGCGTTTCCAATGCAGCGGCTGCGACACAGGGGCTGCCCAACGTCGATCCGGTCTACACCTGGGTACGGCTGGCCCAGCGAGTGCCGGTCCGGATCGCGATCGATTACGTGCCTGCCGGTGTGCCTTTGGTGTCGGGTTTGACCGCAACGGTCACGATCCGGGACGGCCAGGACGGCGGGAGCGGGACGCGTTTGCAAAGAATCCGCGCGGAACTCGAGACCAGCTTCTTCGGATTGATCGGCGAAGCTTCGGTGCGGCCGGGCTGCATTCCGAGCCCTTCATCTCCGTAGTCCAGAAAGCGGCTATTGCAGCGCACGTGACCGTGTCAGCTCTCCGCCGAGTGTGGTGCTGCCTCTCTCGCTAAGAGAGGTGGCACCTCTGCCGATTCTGAAATCGTCACTCTCGTTTTCTTTAAGCCAAGGTTTATGTGGGGCAACCACAGCCGTACTTGAAACGACCCGCGTGCAATAGAACGTAGACCTGAAGAATGTGAGTCTCCTCGCAACAACTCGCTTTATGGAGTGCGCCGATGAGGAGAATCGCTGTTCTCATAGTTTCAGCCGCGATTAACGCATCTACGATTCCTGCGGTCGCGGCGGGCTGCGCTTCAAACAACGACGACTCTTGCGCTCGCTTGGCGACGGTACAAAGCCAACTCGACAACGCCACCGACAAAGAGAAGCGCTGTCGCGCTTACGCCGCCTCATTTTATGAGTCGGTGATGTTGAGACATGCCGCTGCCAATCGCGTCGACGGCGCGCAAGTGTTGGCTGCAATCGATTCAGTGATCAACGCGTTCAACGACCTGTTGGCGACGAAGTGCGGCGGTTGAGCCTCACTATTCCTCGGAAAGTCGTGATCGGCGAGGTGCTCAAATGATCCTGTTTCCTTTCTTGGCTACCTGGATGTGGTTCCAGATCGCGGCAGCGTCACCCCCTTCATCTTCGTGCCCTCTCCTTGAGGACTCGAGCGACGCGAGCCTCTCGCTGATCCCCATACCATTCAATGGAGACTGAACATGACCCAGGTCTATTTCCACTGCTCCAACACGAAGAAGGTATTCGTCGATCGCCGAGGCGCCATGGTGGATGATCTTGCCGAGGCGCGCGATCATGCGACCCGCGTCGTGCAATGCTTTACCAATGAGAGCAGTCTCGAAGACTGGCGAGACTGGATCTTGCACGTCAGTGACGACCAGGGTGACGAGCTCTTTGTTGTCCCCTTCACGTTCGTGCTCGGCAAGCCGCACTGAGGTCCTCATGACAGTTCAGTCACTCTCCAATAGCGCGCTGTATTGCTCGTTCTGCGGCAAGAGCCAGCACGAAGTCAGCAAGCTGATCGCGGGTCCCACGGTCTTCATTTGTGACGAGTGCGTCGAGCTCTGCATGGATATCATCCGTGAGGAGAACAAGTCCTCGCTGGTGAAGTCGCGCGACGGTATTCCGACGCCGAAGGAAATCTGCAAGGTGCTGGACGACTACGTGATCGGCCAGAGCCATGCGAAGAAGGTTCTCTCGGTCGCGGTGCACAACCACTACAAGCGCCTCAACCACCAGACCAAGCACAACGACGTCGAGCTCGCGAAGTCGAACATCCTGCTGATCGGTCCGACCGGCGCGGGCAAGACGCTGCTCGCGCAGACGCTCGCCCGCATCCTGGACGTGCCCTTCACGATGGCCGACGCGACGACGCTGACCGAAGCCGGCTACGTCGGTGAGGACGTCGAGAACATCATCCTGAAGCTGCTCCAGGCCGCCGACTACGATGTCGAGCGCGCGCAGCGCGGCATCGTCTACATCGACGAGATCGACAAGATCAGCCGCAAGTCCGACAACCCGTCGATCACCCGAGACGTGTCGGGTGAGGGCGTGCAGCAGGCGCTGCTGAAGATCATGGAAGGCACGGTGGCTTCGGTCCCGCCGCAGGGCGGCCGCAAGCATCCGCAGCAGGAGTTCCTGCAAGTGGACACCACCAACATCCTGTTCATCTGCGGCGGTGCGTTCGCCGGCCTCGAGAAGATCATCTCGGCGCGCGGCCGGTCGACCTCGATCGGCTTCGGTGCCTCGGTGATCGCACCGGAAGATCGCCGCACCGGCGAGATCTTCCGCCACGTCGAGCCTGACGATCTCGTCAAGTACGGCCTCATCCCTGAGTTCGTCGGCCGTCTGCCGGTCGTTGCGACGCTCGAGGACCTTGACGAGACCTCGCTGAAGAAGATTCTGACCGACCCGAAGAACGCGCTGGTCAAGCAGTATCAGCGCCTGTTCGAGATGGAGAACATCGAGCTGACCTTCGCCGACGAGGCGCTTGGCGCGGTTGCCCGCAAGGCGATCGAGCGCAAGACCGGCGCGCGCGGACTGCGCTCGATCCTCGAGGCGATCCTGCTCGAGACCATGTTCGATCTGCCGGGCCTGGAAGGTGTGGAAGAGGTCGTGATCTCCCGCGAGGTCGTGGAAGGCACGGCGCGTCCGCTCTACATCCACGCCGATCGCTCCGATCGCGCCGTGGAAGGTAGCGCCCTGGCATGCTGACTCGACCGAACTAATCGAAGGCTGTCTCCGAATATCCGAAGGGATTTTCTCGTGATCAAGATCATCGCCGTGCTCTGCAGTCTTGCTGCTCCGGCAAGTTGCCACGAGCAGACCGTCACCACTTCTGACTTCGCTGATGTCTCCATGCAGTCCTGTCTAATGGGCGCGCCGCAGCTCGCTGCGTGGATGAATCAGCATCCGACCGAACGTCTTGCGGCGTGGCGCTGCGTGATCGGTCAAAGGGAGGGCAGGGGAGCTTAGGGAACATCCTGCGCAGCTAAATGCCGCGCTGCCATGTCGGTCCCATCGATCTGCCATAAGCGGGTCGACCTTCGACTGAACGTGCAGGAGCTGGCGGCTTATCGGAATGCAGCACTAACCTCATCGATGGCCAGCCTTGTCCGCAGGGGGAAATGCCCCATGCCCGGAAGAAGGGGCATCTCCGCGTGCAGTCGTTCGGCGAACTCTACTCCCATCTCCCCGTTGATGTAGAGATCTTTCTCGCCACAAATAACCTTCAGGGGCGTCTTGAGCTAGGCAAATTTCGATTCGAAGTGATCCTGGTCTCGCGTAAAGTGCGAGTAGTAGTGGGAGAGCGCATCTGCCGATGTCATCGCTCCCCGGATCCATCCTCGGAAAATGTCGTCCTTGAACTCACGCGCAACTTCAAAATGCTCTTCCTCGGGCAAACCTCTGCAGGATTTCGTTGCGATTGCTGCTCAGGTTGTCGCGGACCCGATCCAGGCACGACCGCGATCATTCCGCCTGCACCTGCACCGGCGAGCCCGGGCCGTCGACCATACCGGGCGCGATCACCAGATAGCGGCGCTGGACCTTGTCACCACCGCGCACGAGCTGCCGGATCGGTCCGATCGCAGTGACGACCGCCGCGCCCGCCGGATTGGTCATGAAGCCCTGCAGAGGCTGCAGCGCACCGCCGCCTGACGCCTCGTTCGCCAGCGCCAGCACGTAGGGCTTGCCGGGCTCAAGCCCGGTGACCGAAGCCTCGAGCACTTGCACCAGGCCTTGGTCGGAGAGCGAGACGCTAGTGGGCGCCTGGTCCGGTTTCTGCCCGGGCGGCGCGAGCCACAGCTGCGTCGACATCCCGGCTACGCCGAGTGGCTGCAGGTTCTCCGTTCCCGCACGATCAGGGGTTGCAGGCATCATCGTCATCGCGGCGTTGTCGCTCACGCTCATCATCGAGCTGGCATTTGGCACGTAGACCACCGCCTGCGCCGCCTGTCCGATCGGGCTCGTCGCGATCACCTTGTTCGTCAGCGTATCGATCGCGGCGATGCGGTCCTCGTTCTCGAGACCGACATAGACCCGCGTGCCGTCACCGGACGGCCAGACGCCGTGGGGCAGCTTGCCGACCGGAATGGTTGCCACCTTCGAGAAGTCGTTGGTGCGATAAACCTGGACCTCGTTGAGGCCGCCGATCGTGACATAGGCGAACATGCCGTTGGCGTTGCGCACGATGTTGACGTGGTTTGTGATCGGCCCCGTGTCGATCGTCTTCAAGAGCGCGAATGGCGGCTGGGCATCGAACACCTCGACCTTGCCGGTGTCTTTCAACGTGAACCAAACCTGGGCACCATCCGGTGTGGCGGCAATGTTCGGACAAAACGGACTCGCCTGCGGGACCTTGCCGACGATCTTGTGGTCGGCGACAGTGATAACTGCGGTCTCGGGCGTGAACGACGAGCAGACATAGCCGTACTTCCCGTCCGGCGAAAAGATCGTCATGCCCGGTCCGTTTGCCACAACGATCCGCGTCTTTTCCTGGTAGGTCGTGCCGTCGAGTACCGCGACATAGTTCTCGCCCCGCACCACCACCCAGACTTCATTGCCGTCCGGCGTGAAGAACGCCTCGTGCGGCGAGCGCCCGTGCTTGACGGTGTTGGTTGCGGTATCGATGAAATTCACGGCGTTCGAGCCGATTGCGACCGCGGCAAGTGTGCGATGATCGGGCGAAAAACCCAAGCCGTGCACCAGCAACTGGCCGCGATAGAGTGGGCTGAAGCTCGCCGGCAGCGGATCGCCGAGCCGGATAACGCCGAGCAGCCTGTTGTCGACGGGATCGGTGACCGAGACTGTGTTCGAGAACTGCTCGGCGGCGTAGACGCGATCGCGGTGGCTGATCGGGATATCGGGATTGGAGGCAGCGCCCGGGACTTGTCCGGCATCGGCATGTCGCGTCGCCACGAGAACGATCGATACCAGGAGGCTCCCCAGATAAGCGGCGCGTTTCATGTCACGGCTCCACGCTTCGATCGGAGGGTTGGCGCTGATCGACAGCGAGGCGCATCACCGCGATCTCCTGTTGCTGAGTCACGATGATCTCCTGGGCCAACCGCCTGATCTGCGGATTGCGGCCGTGGCGAAGCACGGCAAGCGCCATGTCGATGGCACCCTGATGATGCGGCACCATCATCGCAACAAAATCGGCATCAACGTCGCCGGTCGGCTTCACCGCCATATCGCCCATCATTCTTTTCATGGCGGTGATGGTCTCGGCCAGGAAGGAAGCTTCTGCACCAACGTCGGAGGTAGGCCTCGCGCAAATCTCCGGATGTGACGCCGGAAGCGATTGGGCGGACGCGAAGAAGATAGTTCCAACGGTGCACACGACCGCGAGCGTGGTCACCGTGAGCATGGCCGAACCGCGAGTGAGCGAATTCATCCCGACCTCCCGAGTTCATTTTCAAATCGTCACGGCGCAAGCCTGGCTCAGTGGCCATTCGGCGAAAACGTCCTTTAGTCACGTTGCCGTCATGTAGAGGGCGGCGCGACGGAGCAGCCACTGCACCGGGCGCGCCGGATCAGCTCTCGCGCGTCATGCGTAATACGACCGGGATCGTGGCAGCGCCTGGTCAGATGCAAAAAAAGTCGGCGAGGATAGCTTCACTGCATCCCTCCCTGCAACACCAAAGCTAGTCCAATTCCTGGCGGTAAGGGGTCACGATTTCGTTTCATGGCACTTTTCGGACGTCGTCGGTCCGAGGAATATTCGGTAGGTCGCCTGTCCCGATAAACTCTATCTCTCGATGTTTGCTGGACGGAAGCTTCGCGCGCTGCCCTTCCCTTTTTGACGATTCGCAGCATCGTTCGAAATCACCTGAAGAAATGCCTGCTCCGCGCGGCTGACGTATCGCTCCTTGTGTCGAAGGGCGACGAAGCGGCGATGCAGAAGAGGAAATTTGACGGGAACGAGGTTGCCTGCCTTGATCGAATTCGCAACCACCAATCTGGATATCACGGTGACCCCGGCGCCAGCCTCGGCCGCGGCGCGAACCGCTTCATTCGATGGGAGCACCAGCGCGACGTTGAGATCCTTGCTCGTTAAGCCAAGGCCGGGCAGCGCGCCCTCGAAGACCGATCGCGTACCTGAGCCTGGCTCGCGCAACACCCAAGGTCCGCGCTTCAATTCCTGCGCCGATCGCGGCGTTCTTGCCGTCCAGGGATGGGTTAGCGGCGCAACAAGGATGAGTTCGTCTTCCGCAACGGGAACCATGACGAGGGTTGGATCATCAATTGCCGCTTCGACCAAGCCGAGATCGGCGCTGCCTTCGCGAACCATGGCTGCGACATTTTCCGAGTTGCCAATCGTCGTGCTGACGATGACGCCGGGATATCGCAACCGATAGCTCTGGATCGCCACAGGCAGCCAATAGTTCGCCACGGTTTGACTCGCAGCCAGCGCCAACGAGCCTTGCGTGAGGTCGGCAAGGTCGGTCAACACCTTCGCGGCGGCGGACGCACGGGCAAGCACCGCCTTTGCTTCCTTCAGGAATAGCCGCCCCGCCTCCGTCAGCGCAATCCTACGACCGATCCGATCGAACAGCTTGGTCGCGTATCGCTCTTCGAGCGCGGCGACTGCGGCGCTCGTCGCCGATTGGGTCAGATTAAGCTGGTGCGCGCCTCGGGTGACGTGCTCGCATTCAGCCACGGCAACAAAAATGCGAAGCTGCTCAAGGGTCATCCGGCAATCCTGTTCCATCACCCAAAACCAACGCTCATTCCGAACAAGCGCGATAGGAAAAAATCTGTCTCGTTCAGCGGTGGCATTTCCGGTGGCCTCGCCGTGCTGGAGTTTAATCGATTTTATCGATTAAAACATCAAAAATTACTCGTTGGATCGATCGCTGGTCATGCGCCATCTTCGCTCGCATCGAAGCCGGACGAAGGAAACCTCGTCCAGGACGGACCAACACCCAGCGAGATTGACCAATGGATACGACCAGGAAGTCCGAAGAAATCAACCAGCCGCGCCGGCGCTTTTTCAGCACTGCAGCTCTGACGATCGCTGCCGCTCAGTTGGCCTTGAACAGCTTTGCCGAGGCGCAACCAAGCAGAGCGGAGCAGGAAGGTGCGCGCGCGATCAAGGCGGGGACCAACACGTCGTTTGGCCCTTTGAAGCAGATCGACGCTGGCCTTCTGAATGTCGGATACGCAGAAGCTGGTCCCGCCGACGGTCCACCGGTCGTTCTCCTGCATGGCTGGCCCTACGACATTCACAGCTTCGTAGATGTCGCGCCATTGCTGGCGCAGGTCGGCAACCGCGTGATCATTCCCTATCTGCGCGGCTATGGCACGACGCGCTTTCTTTCCAGCGAAACGTTCCGGAACGGCCAGCAAGCGGCGGTCGCGACGGATATCATCGCTCTCTTGGACGCGCTCAAGATCGAGAAGGCGACCCTCGCCGGTTTTGATTGGGGAGCGCGGACTGCCAACATCATCGCCGCGCTCTGGCCGGAGCGCTGCAAGGCCATGGTCTCCGTTAGCGGTTATCTGATCGGCAGCCCAAACATGGTGCCGTTGCCGCCAAAGGCCGAGCTCGCATGGTGGTACCAATATTACTTTGCCACGGAAAATGGCCGGGCCGGCTACGACAAATACCGGCACGAATTTGCGAAGCTCATCTGGCAGCACGCTTCGCCCAAATGGGACTTCGACGAAGCCATATTCGATCGCAGCGCAGCGTCCCTGGATAATCCGGATCAAGTCGCCATCGCAGTCCACAATTATCGCTGGCGAATCGGCCTCGCCAAGGGCGAGCCCCAATACGACGATCTGGACAGGCGACTTGCGGAATCTCCCGTCATCACGGTGCCTACCATCACGATGGAGGGCGACGCCAATGGTGCGCCACATCCGGAGCCGAGTTCCTACGCCAAGAAATTTTCGGGCAAGTACCAGCACCGGACTATCAGGGGCGGCATCGGACACAATCTGCCGCAGGAAGCGCCGCAGGCCTTCGCCAAGGCAATCGTCGAGGTCGCCGAGATCTGACCGGCGTAAGAGAGAACCTGCGGAGCGGACACATCCATCCCGCAGGGCATCGTCCCCAAGCACGATGAGCGTGGCCTAATCATTCAATGGTGCGGCGAAGGTCAACCAATCGTTCGCCACATGACCCAACAAATGGAGAATCGAAATGACCGTTCAAAAATCACGACACCCTGTTCTCGTCTTCGCAACAATGGCGCTCGGCATTGCGCTTGCCTCTTCCCCTGCTCTTGCAGCTCACCCAACGCATGCCGCGGCCAAGTCCCTGGAGCGTCCGCACGCTCAGGTTTACGGGTCGAACAGCATGTTTGCGCCGCGGGCGCTTAGGCTGCAGCCTCAAAATCATGTCGATGATCCATGGGCAGAGCTATGGTTGGGATGACGATGGTTGCGGCGGCGAAATTCTCAACAAGTTCGATGGAATAAGACGCGTCGCGATACGTCTCACGCTCATTGCAACACCACGGAGTTCAGAGTGTATTGGCCATCATTTCAGGGCATCCTGACGACGCTCTCCTGCAAGCTTCTGAGACCGGGTCTCGCCACGGCGATCTTCGGTGCGGCTGACGATGGGCTGCGGTGCAGTCTGGTGGATCAAGCCGCTCCGGAATCATTGAGGTCCATTGCTAACGGGATTCGCAGGCGGGCTCGTCCGATCTAACACTGCGATCGTTCCGCCCTACATTCATCATCAGTACCAGCGTCAACTTCGGCGAGGTCAAAAAGCCGACGCCTGCAGATGCATCTAAACGGCAGACAAGGTCTGCCTGCGATCCCAATTTTCCCGAGTCTCAAAGAGACGACGCCGCTTTGGCGATGAATTCTGCAACGACATCGGGCTGAGAAAGCATCGGCACGTGCGAGCTTTCCAGCACGAGGGTCTCGGCACCCATTCGCTTCGCGGAATCGCGCTCGACTCCAGGAGGAATGGTCTCGTCTTGGGCTGCGACGATGTACCAGTTTGGTTTGGAGCGCCAAGCTGCCTCGGTGACCTTGTCGCCGAAGCACTTCACGGCCAGCGGGCCTTGGGTCGCGTACACGATATCGGCCTCGTCCGACGGAATGTCCTGTACAAAGTGCTTGCGAACCCCCTCGGGAGTCAATGCGACATAGCCTTCGCCGTAAGGCTTGATTTCGGCTGCGCCCGGCGCGGGCGTATAGTCCTTCCACCAATCAGCGAACGACTGACCGCTATCTGGCGCGCCAGCCGCGACATAGACAAGACCCTTCACCTGAGCATGGTTGCCGGCTTCCGTAATGACGGCGCCGCCCCAGGAGTGACCGACCAGGATAACCGGACCTTCCTGCATCCCGATGACTCGGTGAGCAGCAGTGACATCGTCAGCCAAGGAGCTGAGAGGATTTTGAACGGCGATCGCCTTCAGCCCGCGCTTCGTGAGCAACGGAATGACCTTTGCCCAACAAGAACCGTCGGCAAAAGCGCCATGCACAAGAACGATGTTTTTGATTGCCATGATACTACTCCTCCGCGTTGACCGTCATTTCCAAAGCATGCCGACCAATGTGGCGGTCGTGTACCGGCACTATCGAACAGCAGCGAGCATTCGGGCAGTTAAAAAAAGTAAAACGTCGCAGGCCTGGTTCAGGCCGCCTAGTCCGGGCGGCAGGCTTGGCAATGTCCGAGTCATTCGCGGCTGAAGCGATCCAGCAACCTAATTCGGTCACGTCCGCTGTGCCGCCGAAAGCGGAAGTAAGCTGGCATTCGCCAAGCGCGCATCAATCTGCATTGGCTACGCGCCAATGAGCTCCGCGCCTTAGACAGGCGGCTGGAGCTCCGCGAAGACTTTCTTCAGTCTCGGCGCCGCAAAGTCGAGGAAAGCACGGACCTTGATCGGCAGAAACCGGTTGGCTGCGTACACGAGATTAACCGGCAGCGGTGCCGGCTGGTATTCGTCGAGCAAGCTCGTGAGGGCTCCGCGTTCAAGCGCGGTCTGGAAGTGATAGGTGAAGGCGGAGGTAATTCCGATGCCGGCGCACGCGGCGTCGCAGGCGGCCTCGGCGCTGCCGACCACGAGCCGCGCATGCACGGGCACCGCGACCGCCACTTTGTCCTTGAAGAATGTCCAAACATCAGGGGACATGAAGCCTGCATAAGTGATGCAGTCATGCCCGGCGAGATGGTCCGGCGTGCGCGGTGTTCCGTGCGCTGCGAGATAGGCGGGACTGGCGCAAACCATGCGACGCATCGTACCCAGGCGCACCGCCATCAGGCTGCTGTCGGGAAGAGTGCCGATGCGGAGCCCGATGTCGATCTGCTCCTGAAACAGACTCTGCACGCGATCTGCGAGGAGAAGACTGGCCTTGATATCGGGGTAGGCCTTGAGGAAATCCGCCAGGATCGGGATGAGGTAAGCGCGGCCAAGTCCGACCGGAGCTGTCAAGATCAGCTCTCCGGTCGGAGCAGAATATTCGCCGGAGGCGGCGCGCTCGGCCTCGGTCACATCCGCCAGAATGCGCTTACAGGCAGCAAAATAGGAGCTGCCCGCGTCGGTCAAGACCAGTTTGCGGCTCGACCGGTTGAACAGCTTCGTCCGCAGATGGGACTCGAGCTCGGAGACCTTGCGGCTGACCGTTGGCAATGGCGTTTTCAATTGCCGCGCCGCGGCCGACAGGCTGCCGGTTTCGACCACGGCCAGGAAGGTCGACATCGCGTCCAGACGGTCCATCGGCTCCTCTTCCATATTTTGGAAGGATAGCTCTCGATTTTGCCAGATGGCGTCAGATTTCGGAAGGCCTTAGGTGTGGACGGCATAACGGAGAACGTCCATGAGCACCACCAACAAAGGCACCGCCCTCATCACCGGCGCATCGGCAGGCATCGGCGCTATCTACGCCGACCGTCTGGCCAAGCGTGGTTACGACCTGATCCTGGTCGCCCGCGACAAGACTCGTCTCGCCGGCCTGGCGCAACGCTTGAGAAACTCGACCGGCCGCTCCGTCGACACCGTCGCAGCCGACCTCAACGACAAGGCGGATCTCGCCAAGGTCGAGGCGATCCTGCGCGCGAATGCGGACATCACGCTCCTGGTCAACAATGCCGGCGTCGGAGCCACGGCACCGCTACTCAACGCCGATATCGAAAAGATGGACGACATGATCCGTCTCAATGTCGGTGCGCTAACCCGATTGACCTATGCAGCGGCTCCGGGCTTCGTCACGCGCGGCAAGGGCACGATCATCAACATCTCGTCGATCGTCGCGATCTCTCCGGAAACGCTCAATGGCGTTTACGGTGGCAGCAAAGCCTACGTGCTGGCTTTCTCGCTCTCGTTGCACCACGAACTCACCGAGAAAGGCGTGCGCGTCCAGGCCGTGCTGCCTGGCGCGACTGCGACAGACTTCTGGGACGCCGCCGGCGTGCCGCTCCACCATCTCCCTGCCGCGATCGTGATGTCCGCCGGTGACATGGTCGACGCCGCATTGACCGGTCTTGACCAGGGCGAGGTCGTCACCATTCCGTCTCTCGCCGACAAGGTCGACTGGGACAGCTACGAGACCGCGCGCCGCATGATGTCCGGCAAGCTCTCAAGCGCGGTCCCGGCTCCCCGATACAACGTCGGCGCCACCACCCCCACGTCGAAGGCTGCTGTCACATCGACGCACTGACCCAACGCCCACCGTAACCAGGAAGTAGAACCAAAGGAGATGCACCCATGAAACGTCTAGTCTTGTTTGCCGCCCTTTCGGCCGCCATCGCAAACGGAGCCGATGTGGCTGCGGCTGCCGAGCTTCCGACTTATGAAAGGGCGGGCTTTCCGATCACCGCGCTCCAGATTTCCATTCTGGGCTCCGCACACGTTCAGGAGACCCCCTCCGTCCCCACGCTGACGCTGCGTGGCATGCCTGCCTCTCCCAATCAGATCGCGGTCTTGACGGCGGGTAAAGGGAGCAAGCCGCAAAGCCCACAACAGAGAGCCGAGGCGACGCGCTAGAGCCCGCCGGATCGGAGGGCAACCAGGGATCGGGAGAGGGCCGTGCAGTTTGATTTCGAAATGCCGGCGATCGCGCTCGAGGATTGGAAAGGAAAGCCATGAACGAGCTATTGGCGAAAGTTCTGGATGCGCATGGCGGCCTTAAGCGCTGGCGCAGCTACGACAAGGTTGAGGCCACCATTGTCAGTGGCGGCGGCTTCTTTCCCTTGAAAGGCGTACTACAGGATGCAAATCCGCGCCGCATGACCGTATGGCTGCACGAGGAGCGATCGTCAGTCGCCCCTTATGGGGCGGCGGATCAGCGGACCATGTTCACTCCCGATCGCATCGCCATCGAGAAGCTCGATGGTGCAGTCGTTGCCGAGCGGCGCATGCCCAGGGATTCCTTTGCCGGGCACCAGATGCATACGCCCTGGGACGCTCTGCACCGTGCCTATTTCAACGGCGAAGCGCTGTGGACCTACCTCGCCACACCCTTTGCCTTTGCAATGGACGGCTTCCACGTCGAGGAGACTGTGCCCTGGCAAGAGAGGGAGGAGACATGGCGAGTGCTGCGTGTCCATTTTCCGGGCTCGATCGAGACGCATTGCCAAGTTCAGGATTTCTTCTTCGACGAAAAATTCGAGCTTCGCCGCCACGACTACAGCGTCAATATCGCCGGCGGCTTTCCCGCCGCACAGCTGATGCTGGAATATACTGAGGCGGGCGGCATTCGCCTGCCGAGCAAGCGTCGCGCATACACGCGCGGTCCCGACCGGCGCCCGATCCTGGATATGCTGATGGTGTCAATCGACATTAGCGAGGTCGCCTTCTCTTAGGCTGCTCTTAAGCAATCTCGGCCGACCCGGATGTCACGCGCTTTTTATCTCTTCGTTACCTCCTGAGGGGCTTCAACGTCGGCGCCAGGGACACCAAGTCTCCACAAGAAATGATGGCCATAATTCAATAGGAGCATGCTATGGGTGAGGTTATTCGATTTGTTTCAAAATCCGAGCGCGAGCGTATCCGCCTCATTCGAGAAGCTCGTGCGATATATGAAAGCGTCTTCCCGTCAGATGCTCCCGACAGCGAGCAGGGCGACCAAAGGCCGGCGGTTCACGCGATCAGTGGCGGGGATCTGCTGTCGTGATCAAGATCATTGCCGTGCTTTGCAGCCTGTCCTCTCCGACAAACTGTTACGAGCAGACCGTCACCACCTCGGACTTCGCTAACGTCTCCGTGCAGTCGTGCCTGATGGGGGCACCGCAGCTTGCCGACTGGATGAAGGAGCATCCGGCCGAGCGCCTTGCCGGATGGCGGTGTGTGATCGGCAAACAGGGAGGCCGGGGAGCTTAGGGTGAAAAGGCGGATCACGTCTCATAACGGATGTGATCGATGCACCGGCCTACGCATTCGCTAAGATTTGCTGAGATTTACATTGCTTCACTCGCGTCGACGTTCCTTGTCGGATACCAATTTGCCTCGCGGAGACAGACAGCTTCGCAACTGCTTGGCCTCGGCGCCCCCGTCCCTTCGCCGTGGCTCGCCGCGGCCGGTCCTTCCCCTCCCGAGGACCGGCCGCCCCCTTCGCAAGGCCTGGATAGGTGACCGCGCCGGATCGGAGAGAGGCACGGCGGCTCGTTGGATCGGGGAAGTCCCGATCGCCGAGCACAAACCGGACGGAGATTTTGCTCCATGACCCATGATCATTTCTTTTCCGCCGCGCTTGCTCGCTTACACACCGAACGGCGCTACCGCGTGTTTGCCGATCTCGAGCGCACCGCCGGGCGTTTCCCGTATGCGATATGGCATTCCCCGGACGGCCCACGCCCGGTCGTGATCTGGTGCTCGAACGACTACCTCGGCATGGGCCAGCATCCTAAGGTAATCGGCGCCATGGTCGAGACCGCGACCCGCATGGGTGCTGGCGCGGGCGGCACCCGCAACATTTCCGGTACCAGCCATCCGCTGGTCGAGCTCGAGCGGGAACTCGCCGACCTGCACGGCAAGGAAGCGGCGCTGGTCTTCACCTCGGGGTACGTCTCCAACGAGACCGGCATCCCGACGATCGCCAAGCTGCTTCCAAACTGCGTAATCCTGTCGGACGCCTGGAACCACAATTCGATGATCGAGGGCGTGCGGCGTGCCGGGGTGGAAAAGAAGATCTGGCGCCACAACGACATCGGTCATCTCGAAGAATTGCTTGCGGCGGAGGCACCTGAGCGGCCGAAGCTGATCGTATTCGAGGCGCTCTACTCGATGGACGGCGACGTCGCACCGGTGAGCCGCATCTGCGATCTCGCGGAGCGCTATGGCGCCATGACCTATATCGATGAGGTCCATTCGGCTGGCATGTACGGTCAGCGCGGTGCCGGCATCGCCGCGAGGGAAGGGGCCTTGCATCGCATCGACGTGGTCGAGGGCACGCTGGCGAAGGCCTTCGGCTGCCTCGGCGGTTACATCGCGGCGAGCGCCGACATCATCGATGCGGTGCGCTCCTATGCGCCGGGATTCATCTTCACCACCGCGCTGCCGCCGGCGGTCTGCGCCGCTGCTACCGCTGCAATCCGGCACCTCAAGACGTCGCAATGGGAACGCGACCGCCATCAGGACCGTGCCGCGCGGGTCAAGGCTGTGCTCAACGCAGCAGGTCTG
Source organism: Bradyrhizobium sp. UFLA05-89 (assembly GCF_059803475.1). Classification (NCBI taxonomy): domain Bacteria; kingdom Pseudomonadati; phylum Pseudomonadota; class Alphaproteobacteria; order Hyphomicrobiales; family Nitrobacteraceae; genus Bradyrhizobium; species Bradyrhizobium sp. UFLA05-89. Next base: position 27,438 of record NZ_JBANBA010000089.1, read on the forward strand.
CCGGTAATGCCAAGTGAGACACACATCGTGCCTGTCATGGTGGGTGATCCGAAGAAGTGCAAGGAAGCGAGCGACCTCCTGCTCGCCGAGCACGACATCTATGCGCAACCGATCAACTATCCGACCGTTCCGCGTGGTACCGAACGGCTGCGCATCACGCCGACGCCCTACCATGATGACGCACTGATCGATGCGCTCGCTGAAGCGCTGGTCGATGTATGGGAACACCTTGGCTTGCCGCTGCGACACCGCGCGCTCGCGGCGGAGTGACTCCCCATCGGGAATTTCGCGAAATGTCTGGGCTCAGCGCCTCAATTTCGCTGCGCGGTCCACTAGCCCGAGCATCGCGCGTTTCCTGAATAGCCACTCCACGTCCCGCGGCCAGAATTGCCCGAGAGCCTGCCCGCGCCGGAGGCGAATTTATCCTGAACGGTCACCGACGCCCGGACTATGCCGGAACGCGCCACGTAGCCTCTGAACCCGACTAGATTCGGATGTGTCACTATTCCATCCGTGATGTTGACCGTGAAATCATAGGTCGCGTCACAAGCGCCTCTTTGCGTCACGAAAATGATGTCCCAGGATCCGTCGTATGCGGAGCGGGCTTGAGCGACGGAGACGAAGGCGACAAGGCAGCCCGCGGCTGCCACACAGGTGAAAAGTTTTTTCATTGTTTGCTCCAAGTTGTCATCGCCCACATGGTGGGCCGCATCGTATCGCGGCAGGTCCGAGTCGGATCAAAAGCGCTTGTCTGAAAGCCGGCCAAGTCTCGGGTGGGCAGACCTAAACTTAGGTGTGCTCTTCTGAGCCATTGGGCTGTACGCGATCGACCTCTGTGCAATGGCTTGCTTCTCCTCTCGTGCCTACGCTCCGGGTGTTAATCGCCCGATCCATCGAGCGGCAAATCGAGGAGTCACAGCGATGAGAATCATGGACGCAACCGCATTGTCAGGTTGGGCTCGCAGGACGGCTGAGTCAGCCTCCGACCTCGCCAGCGTCGTTCGCAACCTGATTCTGGACGTGCGCGACAGTTACCGGCCCGAGCTGCACTACATGCGCGGCCCTGGTCCGAAATGGCGCGCCAAGCATCAGCCCTGGCTGAAATTCGATCCTCTAGCAGTCCCGCCAGGCGGGCAGCACCACGTGTCGCTGTAGGTACGCCGCCGCGACGCGGCCCCGCCCGACTCGATAGTCAGGCCGAGGTTACGGTATCATGCTCATCTCGCGGGCCGAATCCTCGGAGCGCCTCCGCATCTCCGATCCAATCTCCGCTCGCGCTCGTTGGGCGGAAATCCGAGGTTGGATGCTGCTCATTGGCGCGGCTCTTTGCATCGCATTGGTGGCTATGCTGAGCGGTTCGGCGCATGCCGGCGAAGACCGCAAATTGCCAATGAAGTTTAGCTGGGTCGCCTGCCAGCCGAATTGCCGGGGCTGGATCAGCGCTGTCGGCATCGTGACCTCCGCCAGTCCAAGAGATTTCGATGAATTCGCGCGCGGCCGACAGCTCGGCGGCGTGGCCATCGTGCTGGTTTCCAGCGGCGGTTCGGTCAACGACTCGATGGCGCTTGGTCGGCGCTGGCGCAGTCTCGGGGCGCTGACCACCGTCGGCGTCAGCGTTCAGACCAACACCGCGCAGAGCGATCCTGTCAACATGACGCCCGTGGCCTATTGCGAGTCGATGTGCGTGTTCCTGCTTCTGTCGGGCAAGACGCGTTACGTGCCAGAGACTGCCCATGTTCGCGTGCATCAGATATGGATGGGCGACCGCGCCAACGACGCCAGGGCCGCGAGCTACAGCGCAGATGATCTAACAATCGTGGAACGCGATATCGGGCGTCTCGCCAAATACACCTTCGAGATGGGTGGCGCGGGCGACCTGTTGTCGCTTTCGTTGAACGTGCCGCCCTGGGAGGATCTGCATGAGCTGTCACGGGACGAGTTGCGACTGATCAATCTCGTCAACACCAATATGGTTGACCAGCCGGTCAGCCCCAGCGCCGCGGCGGTCGAATTCAAGCCCAAGCCAGTGCAAGAGCGCTTCACAAGCGGTGCCGTTGCGACTGAAACATATTCGGAGGCGGCGAAATCGATCAACTCGGCTGAACCCGCCGGGCGGATGGGCGGCGTGAGGGCGGCAGCTGTCGTGCCCTGGCAAGAGTAGCACGCAGCCCGCAAACCCTAGTGAATCTTGATCACTTCCAGAGGAAGTCGCAACTCTGCGGCCCGCTCGTCGCGATCCTTTTTCCGGTGTGAGCCGCTTCAAGAAGGCGGTCACGTGGCGTCGTTCCTGGTTGATCGCGTTCCGTCATATTTTGCCCCGTCTCCTTATACCTAACCTAAGTCATGAGGTCGGGCCCGCAAAGGCTCAGTGACGTAAGATTACGGATTTATGACGGCGATCAGAGGAAATCCTTGCCCTGTGCAGGGCTTCGTTCGCGGTCCGTTCGGTGGGATCATCCCCTTGAGGACTCGAGGAAGCTTCGCCGGGAGAGAGACTGCGGGCCTGGCGAGTTCGGAAGTGTTGGGCGGCGGTGCGCGATAATAAGGGCCCAGCGCGGCGGTGTTGGAGACTCTGGGGGCGGCGTCATCTCTTGCTACCGCAATCAGCGAGCCTCCCGGCACATTCAAACTGCACTCCGACGACGGGCATCGCGAATTTCAGTCCTCGAATGGGACGTCAGAAGTTTTTCGACGCAATCGGTGCAGACCGAACATCGCCCGGACCCGTTAGCAAGGATCGTGGGATCCGCAAAAAACGCCCTTGCTGATGCTCTGCGCTGTTTGGGCTCCTGCGCTCAGAACCGCTCGAAGCCGAACGACGAGTTCGCAAGCTCGCTTGCCGTCCACGGCGATACTGTTGAGGATCTCTCGCACTTCTTCCAGATCCGGCGGTTGAACGCGCAACCATCGTGACCCAGCCTGTGCACCCATGACCATCGCCGCGATCGCGTCGATGATCTCGTGCAGCTCTGCATCAAAGGGCCGCGCGATATTCGCCGGTGTCTGCAAGGGTGTTTCGTCTTCGGCGCTTACCCTTTCCTCTAACGGGATGTCGCGTTGGACTATTGGTTGTGTGATAGTCATCGGCGTGCTCCGAAGTTTAGTCCTTGAACTGCCATTGGACGTCAGGTTGCGGTCGTTGCCTTGCTTGCGATCGCCTGCAATGCGGCAGCCATGGCGTTGACGGTCGTATCGTTTGCACCGTCCACGCCATGGTGGTGCGCAAGAAACGCTGGATCGTTGTAAGACAACCACGTGGTGCCCGATGCGTCCTGCCAGACCAGGGTCTTCAGCGGCAGATCTATGCCGATCATCTGATTCGACTGCATCAGCGGTGTGCCGGTCTTTGCATGGCCGAAGATCAAGAGTTCCGTGGGCCGCAGCGGGAGCCCCGCGGCGGTCGCGCCCGCGGCGTGATCAATATGGGCAAAGACGGTCATTCCCCTGGCGCGGACCTCGGCCTCGAACCGATTCATCGTTTCCTCGGGTCCGTTGCGACTTTCGATCGTAATCAATCCATTTGTGGTCATGGCTTTGCGGCCCAGAGAATGTTCGATGACTGACCCTATCCTCACGGACTGCATTTCTCCTTGAGCCAGTTCTGAAAAGTCCTGAAAAGCACTGTGCGGGAACCGCAGATTGTCCGGCAAAGCCGTCCGAAATGGCCTTAAAATGCCCGAAAGGAGTACAGATGCGAGGCCAGGACCGACAGCCCGTTTACAGGTCGGGCGCTTGGGAAATCGATCTCGCTCGCCGCGAGATGCGGCTGAACGGCGTTCCGGCTGACCTTGGGAGTCGGGCGTTTGAAATCCTTGAGACGCTGGTCCAGTCGGCGGGCGAGCTGATCGATAAGTACGATTTGATGAATCGTGTGTGGCCCGGAGCAGCGGTTGAGGAAAATACGCTGCAAGCTCAAATCTCCGCCATACGCAAAGCGTTGGGTCCCGACCGGGGACTCCTGAAAACGATCGCGGGTCGCGGCTACCGATTGCTGGGAGATTGGGTCATTCAGCAGGAGGCCGTCGCCGCGGTGGGCATGCCGACTACCGAACCAATTCAAAGCCATGTAACAAATCTCACGGCCCCAACCAATGCATTGATCGGCAGAGCGGCTGCCGAAATCCAGCTATCGGAGCTCCTTTCGACCTATCGAATGGTCACCATGACGGGACCAGGGGGTATCGGAAAGAGTGTCCTCGCGCATGCGGTTGCGCGCAGCCTGCTCGCGACTTTCGGAGGCGATGGTCTGCTCGTGGAACTGGCCTCGCTATCGGACCCCGCGATGGTGCCGCTCGTGGTCGCGGCAGTTCTAGGCCTCACGCAACGTGGCGACGAGGTTTCCGTCGAAACGATCACGCGTGAAATTGGTACAAAGAAACTTCTGTTGGTGCTGGATAATTGCGAGCATCTCATCGAAGGGGCTGCGAGGCTGGCGGAAGCGCTCGTACGTTCCTGTCCAAATACAACGATACTGGCGACGAGCCGCGAGGTACTGCGCATCGATGGCGAGTACGTCTATCGCGTTCCTCCACTCGATATTCCGGGACAAGAGAAAGGTGGAGATCGGGATGTCCTCGGATATAGCGCAGTGCAGCTTCTGGTGGCGAGGACAAAGGCGTTGAATGCCGACTTCTCGCCGAGCGCGGAAAATCTTCAACTAGTCGCGTCGATTTCTCGTCAGCTCGATGGCATCCCACTTGCCATCGAATTCGCGGCGGCCCGCATCGCGACGCTTGGATTGCAGCAGGTCGCGGCGCGCCTGCACGATCGCTTCAATCTCCTGACCAGCGGCTTTCGAACGGCACTGCCGCGGCATCAGACTCTGCTCGCGACCCTCGACTGGAGTTATGAGTTGCTTTCGGAGACCGAGGCCCGAGTGCTACGCCACCTCGCGGTATTCAATGGCAATTTTTCCCTCGATGCTGCTGCCGCGGTGACGGCAGATATGGACGCGACGGCCGCAGACATGCTGGCTGGACTGGTCGTTAAGTCGCTCGTCGCCGCAGACTTTCAAGCCGGGGACGATCACTATCGTCTCCTGGACACGACGCGCGCCTACGCGCTCGAGAAACTGCGGGCTGTGGGCGAGTATCGGGAAGCCGCACGTCGTCATGCGGAATATTTCCGGGCTGCCCTCCTTCGGGCCGAAGCCGAGAGTAATTCCTTGCCGCAAGCCGATTGGCAGAAACGCTACGGCCGATATCTCGGCAATGTCCGTGCGGGCCTCGACTGGGCATTCTCTGCGGACGGCGATTTGCAGGTCGGCGCTGCGTTGACTGCCGCGGCAGTACCTTTATGGGTCCACCTGTCACTGTTCGGCGAATGTCGCGAGCGTACCGAATTGGCGCTCGCGCGGCTGGATGATGGCGCTACCGGCGCAACACGCCTGCGCATGCAGCTCTCGGCGGCGTTAGGCTGGTCGCTGACCTACAGCCAGGGACGTGCGAGAGAGACGGGTCCGGCCCTGGCGAACACCCTCGAATTGGCGGAACGGCTCGACGACAAGGACTATCGCCTGCGTGCGCTGTGGGGCCTGTGTGTCGATCAGTTCAACAATGGCGAATTTCTCAAGGCGCTCGAATTCGCTCAGCGCTTCACCAGGGCGGCAGAGGACACGGCCGATCCGACCGACTCGATGCTGGGCGATCGCCTTCTCGCCGTCTCGCTGCACTTTCTCGGAAACCAGAAGGATGCCCGCAATCACATCGATCGAGTGGATGTGTCTCTCGATCGCCTGGTAGGAAGGCCCAGGATTTTCCCCCTCGATCTTCGCATCTCGACGCACTATTTCCGTGCCCGCATCCTGTGGCTGCAGGGTTTTGCGGGTCAGGCGCTACGGCTTGTCGAGCGCAACATCGAGGAGGGGCGCGCGAACGGCCACGCCTTGACTTTCTGTAGTGTGCTGGGACAGGCCGCGTGCCCGATCGCTTTTTGGGCCGGCGATCTCGACGCGGCGGAGCACTACGGTGACGTGTTGTTCGAGCACACCGAACGCCACGCGATACGACTATGGCGGCTTTGGGCTGGTTGTTTCAGGGGGATGGTCATGGCGAAACGGGGTAACGTCGACGCCGGACTGGCGCTCTTGCGCAGTGAAATCGGTCGTGCGGGTGACGCCAGGCTCCTGCCGCGCTTCCTGCTTCCGCTGGGCGAGCTCGCGGTCTGTCTCGGTGAAGCAAATGAAATCGATAACGGACTTGCAGCGGTCGATGAAGCCTTGGCGCGCTGCAAAGCCAGGCACGAAGAGTGGTACGTCCCGGAGTTGTTGCGCATCAAAGGCGAACTGATCCTGAAGGGGTCACCACACCGATCCGCCTCGTCAGCAGAAGCATACTTCTCCGACGCGCTCCATCTGGCAAGGCAGCAGGGCGCGCTCTTCTGGGAGTTGCGAAATGCAGTTAGCCTCGCGCGTCTCTGCGCTGCACAGGACAGGAAGGCCGAGGCGAGGCAAATCATTGCACAGGTATGCGAGACGCGCGGAGACAGCCTCCAGATTGCCGACGCTCGCGAGGCAAGAGCGCTGCTTGATGGACTTGATACCAAGTAACGATCGGGCAACGTCGGGTTCGAGGTTTTCCGCCAAGCCTCGGCAAAACTCGCCCGACATGGAGCGGTTGTGCCGGCAAGCTAGACGGGCGCATTCGCGCTGTCAGGCGCTTCGTGGGGAATGGGAGACCAGCAGCTCTTGGGGGAAAGCGGACACTAGGCCGGACCCGCAAGCTGGCATTCTCAGATCACGGGACTGATAGCGCTCTCAAAGGAGAGTCAGCGTTGTTGTCCATCCGCAACGGCGTCACTCAACAAGAACCTTTGTAGCACCGGCACTCGTTTCGAAAGCAACAGGCCGCGACCGTTCGCCGCATTCGATTGCAATTCGGTTGGACAGGGGCGTGTGATGGCGGCTTGAGCATGATCAGGCAAAGCACAGCCGTTTTGGGAAAGACGTCGAACCTGTTGAGCGGGTAGAACGTGCGCCGAACGCTCAACGAAATGCCCCTCAACGGTGAGGACAGATCCATGGGCAGCAAGCCAATCCTGCGCGATCGTTCGCAGAACAATCACCCAGACAGGTCCCAGCCACAGCAAAGCGATATCCCGATCGGCGAGTGTCCGCATGCCGATGCGGAAATGACACGCGTGCTCAAGATGGTGCCACTGCGCATGGCTTCAGACCCATCCAGCGGCGTGATCACCTTCTGGAGGCATGATCCCCTGCACGACGTCGTCCGGCCCATGGCCGACCACGTCATCATGACGTTCCCTGCCGAGCCGGTGAAGTTCGAGCGCCGTGACGGTAGAGCGTTTGTGCACGGAATGACGCGTCCCGGGGCCGTGACGGTCATTCCGGCCGGTTCAACTTCACGATGGGACATCTACCAGCCTTTGAGTGTCCTTCAGCTCTATCTTCCGCAGACAACGCTCAATCGCGTTGCCCACGAAGCCGGCACAACCGCGCCCGGCGACCTTGTCGAGCGAACTGCACATCCTGACCCCATCACATCCCGCCTGCTCCTGAGCGCGGCCGACGCCCTGGAAGGCTGTGCAGCGCTGGATACGCTGTTCAGACACCAGCTGACGGATCTTCTGGCTACGCGCCTGCTCACGGCGTACGGCGGCTCACCCGCAACGATCCAGCCGGTCATGGGCGGACTGTCGCCCAAGGTGCTGGGTCGCGCTCTCGAACGCCTGCGTTCGGACAGCGATGCGGACCTATCGCTTGCCGCGCTGGCTTCGGATGCAGGCTTGTCGCGCTTCCACTTCTGCCGCGCTTTCAAGGAAAGTACCGGGCTGTCGCCGCATGCCTGGCTGCGCCAGCACCGGCTCGAGCAAGCCAAGAGCATGCTGCGTGACACCGACGTGTCGGTGGTCTCGGTCGCAGTAGCGCTCGGCTATTCCTCCCAGACCGCCTTCGCCGCAGCGTTCAGAAAGCTGACCGGTGAAACGCCGAGCGACTGGCGAAGACGCATGCGGTGAACACCTTTTTGCGCCGACGCTGGGCTGGTGAATGGCAAAGGCGAGGTGCTTACAAAAAGGAACAAGAGATGAAAACATTTCTCAGCATCGGAGCGGGCCCGGGAATGGGCTTCGCGACCGCCGAACGCTTTGCCAGAGAGGGTTTCCAAGTGGTTTTGGCCGCTCGAAACGTCGCTAAGACACAGGAGTTGACAGAAAGACTAATAAACAGGGGGTACAAGGCCAACGCTCGCAAAGCGGACGCAGGCGATCCGAGGAGCGTCGCGGAACTGATCGCTGAGGTTCAGCAGCAGCACGGCTCAATCGACGTCTTGCACTACAATGCCGCATCCGCGCGCAAGGCGACCCTCTCTGAACAGTCGCGCGACAGCTTCAACAGTGATCTTGCCGTGAACATCGGAGGGGCGCTTGTCGCTGCTCAGGCGGTCGCTCCGAAGATGGGGGAGCAGGGGTCCGGTGCGATCCTGTTGACGGGAGGTGGCTTCGCGCTCGCTCCCAGCCCGGACTATCTCTCGGTCAGCATCGGCAAGGCCGGGATTCGTGCTTTGGCTCGCGGACTTTTCGAATCGTTCCGAGAAAAGGGAATTCACGTCGCGACGGTGACCGTCTGTACCTTTGTTTCCCCGGACTCGCAGGAGGCCTCATCGGTGGCCGAACAGTTTTGGCAGCTGTACAGCCAGCCGAAGGACTCCTGGACCGTCGAAGCGAGCTACCCCCCTGCGAGCGCATGACAGGAAGGCGATTCCAGGTGTTGCGACATCACCACTAAGGCCTGCCGGCAAGAGGCCAACACATCGCGACGTAGGATCACGCGAGAGCGGTCGCACAAGCCGGGATCATGCGGGCAACCCCGCGTTCCGAAGGCCCTCCAACACAAGCGTCGAGTTTGTTTGGCCGCCCCGGGCGATCCAAGCCGATATCGTGAAGTCGGGATCGACTTCGAGCAACTGCGCCGCCGCCTCGCGAGCTTCAGCGTCACGCCCGAGATGGGCTAAAGCGGACGTGAGGCAACAGTGAGCCCCCGAAAAGGAGGGGCACTGACGAAGGGCTCTCTTCCCTGCGGCGATAGCCTCGTCAAAGCGACGCAGCTCAATCAGGGCCTGCCCCATACCAGCAAGCATCAGGTGCAGCCGCGGGTCTACTGGGCTCATGCGAATGGCCCGTTCAAAGCTGGGAATCGCTTCCTCGGGCAACCCTGCAATCCTATAGACTTGGCCTCTGCAGCTCCATGCCACAAATGAATTTGGGTTGAGTACAACCGCGCGGTCAGCCATTTCAATTTCACTTTCTCGATCGCCGACCATGTAGGCCGATGTCACCGCGGCCACTGCCACCACATCCGGATCATCATCGTTGATGCTCAATGCCAAGCGAAGCAGCCGAATTGCTTCCTCCCGGTCGAATTGAGCATCGACCGCATAGCCCAAAAGGACGTTTTGCATGTGACCGGCACCTGCGAGGGCCGCGGCCAGGCTGCACCCAGGGTCCAGCTCCAAAGCGCGATGAGCCAATCTTATCGCCTCTGCCAACCCTTCACGGGTCGTCAGGTAGAATTGCGACATCGCTCGCAGATAAAAATCATAGGCGGTGAGGTTTTCCGGTCGCCGCCGCGCCGCCATTGCAATTTCTGTCTGTAGCAATTTTGGCTGAATGGCCGAGACAACGGCGACGGTCACTTCGTCCTGCAGAGCGAAAACGTCGGTCAGGTCACGCTCGAACCTGTCGGCCCATAGGTGCGCGCCCGTCACAGCATCAATCAACTGGCCTGTGATGCGAACCTTCCCTGCCGCCTTGCGTACCGACCCCTCAAGGGTGTAGCGCACGCCGAGCCTGCGTCCGACCTCCTTTATGTCGACGGCTTGGCCCTTGAAGGTGAAGCTCGAATTGCGGGCGATTACGAACAACCATTTGAAACGCGACAGCTCTGTGATGATTTCCTCAACCATCCCATCGGCAAAATACTCCTGCTCCGGATCTCCGGACATGTTCTCGAACGGAAGCACTGCAACGGAAGGCCTGTCGGGCAGTGGAGGCGCGCTCTCAGCCTCGACAGCACGCGCTGGAGCAGCCTCACTCGTTTCAATCGACGCACCCACCTGATAGGCCCTGATTGGCTCTTGAATGTTCTTTACCTGTTGAACGCCGAGGTCCGTAAAGGTGATCGGCAGGACCTTGCGTACCTGTTCATATGTCGCACCGGAGATGCACGCCGCTCCGGGCCTTGCAATGGACTGCATCCGAGCGGCGATGTTCACGCCGTCTCCAAACAAGTCGCCAGCCCGGACCATCACGTCGCCAATGTGAACCCCCATGCGGAAGGCGATGCGGCTATCAGGCGAGAGGCTTGCGTTGATCTCTGCCAGGGCGGCCTGCGCATCCACGGCACACTGGACGGCATCCACCGCACTCCGAAATTCGGCGAGCACACTGTCACCCGCCGTGTTGGCTATGCGGCCCCTGTGCTCCTCAATGAGTCTATCGAGGATCGCCCGTCGCTCGGTGAGTCCCTTGAGCGTCCCGACCTCATCGACACCCATGAGCCGGCTGTAGCCCTCCACGTCTGCTGCGAAGACAGCCACAAGCCTCCTGGTGATGTCTGAAAGGTCTGACATACGGGGCCCCAATGCCACCTGTAGGGGCAGTCTGGGGTGGCGAACGCACGTCCGTCAAGCGGCCGTAGTGATCCAAGCGTGCGACATGTGCTTGCGGTGCGCCTCACAGGCTCCCGGTCGCAACCGGACGGCATAGCCGCTTGCCCGCCTAGCGGAGGCGCATGCGTTAGCAGCAATCGCTCTATAGCGACGGCAATCGCTCTGGCGCAGTCGCAGGTCAAGTTCGATAGACCATCTCGGTGACAGACCAGCAATGAGCGTGTCACCGGTCTCTGAACACCTCTCCAACATTGACCGCGCTTCCCACGCGGGAAGCGCGGTCCGCCTAGGATCAAACGCCAAGATCAAACGCAGGAGTTTTCAAGGATGAACGAGATGATCCGCAATACCCAGGACGAGACAAACATGAGCCTGAATATCACCTCACACCCCGGTGGACCGGCGCCCGACGAGTTGGTTCCGTCGCGCTACGCGCTCAAGGTCGGCGAGATTGACGTACTGGTGGTCAGCGATGGGGTGCTAACGCTGCCGGGCGCGATGTTGGCCCACAACGCCGAGCCGGCCGTCCGGGCAGCCTGGCTAAAGGACAATTTCCTGCCGCCGGACGCGTTCGATTGGGCGCTGAACGTGGTCCTGGTGCGTAGCGGCGGCCGGACCATTCTCGTCGACGCCGGGATGGGGGTGGAGTTCCCATTGCCGAGGGCCGGGCAATTGGTCCACCGATTGGAGGCCGCTGGGATCGATCTTTCGTCCGTGACTGACGTGGTGCTCACCCACATGCACATGGACCATGTTGGCGGGCTGCTCATCGAAGGCGTGAAGGAGAGGCTGCGTCCGGACCTGCGGATCCATGTGGCCGCCGCCGAGGTGAAGTTCTGGGAATCGCCCGATTTTTCCCGCGTCTCCATGCCGCCGGGTTTCCCGGACGCGCTTCGGAAGACGGCCAAGCGGTTCTTGAACGAATACCGCAGCAAATTTCACACGTTCGAGGCGGAGTACGAGGTGGCGCCGGGAGTCGTCGTCTGTCGCACCGGCGGCCACACCCCCGGGCACAGCGTGGTCCGCCTGGCGTCCGGCGGCGACCGGCTGACGTTCGCCGGCGACCTCGTGTTCACGGTCGGATTCGAACACCCCGACTGGTACAACGGCTTCGAACATGACCCCGAGGAGGCGGCCCGCGTTCGTATCAGTCTGTTGCGGGAGCTGGCGGCGAACCGCGAGCTGCTGGTGGCCACTCACATGCCGTTCCCGTCCGTCGGCCATGTCGCGGTCGCTGGCGACGCCTTTCGTTGGGTACCGGCCACCTGGGACTACTGACCGCTTGCAGGGCTAGGGCCGGGCTACCAACTCAGAAGCCAAGCGCATCTAACGACAATGGAGGATCAAACATGAAGATCGTCGTGATCGGCGGCACCGGCCTGATCGGCTCGAAGACCGTCGCCATTCTGCGCCAGGGCGGCCACGAGGTCCTGGCCGCCTCGCCTCAAAGCGGTGTCAACACCATCACCGGCGAGGGGCTCAAGCAGGCCATGGCAGGCACACAGGTGGTGATCGACCTCGCCAATTCGCCCTCATTCGAAGACAAGGCAGTGCTGGAGTTCTTCGAGACCTCTGGCCGTAACCTGCTCGCAGCAGAATCCGCAGCGGGCGTCAGGCACCATGTCGCACTATCGATCGTCGCAACCGACCGGACAGACAATGGCTATTTCCGCGCCAAGGTCGCCCAGGAGAATCTGATCAAGTCATCCGGCGTCCCATACACGATCGTCCGCGCAACCCAGTTCATGGAATTTCTCCGCGGTATCGCCGATTCAAGTTCGGATGGAAACAAGGTCAGGCTCCCGCCGATCCTGTTCCAGCCGATCGCGGCGGACGACGTTGCTGCCAATGTTGCCGACGTGGCACTCGCGCCGCCGCGAAGCGGTATCGTGGAGATCGCCGGCCCGGAGCGAGCGCCGTTCAACGAAATCATTGCCCGCTACCTGAAGGCGGTTGGCGATCCGCGCGAGGTCCTGAGCGATCCCGAGGCCCGATACTGGGGCGGCCGGGTCGACGAGCACTCGCTAGTGCCATTGGGCGAGGCGCGCCTCGGCCGCATCGGTTTGGACGAATGGGTCCGCCGCTCACAGGCAGCAGCCTGATGCCGCATCGCAACTACAGCATGATCCGGAAAAATGCGCAGCGGTTTTCCCTCGCGACAAACGCGGAACGTGTTTGCGCGGAGATCATGCTCAAACAACAAACTAAAGCGCGATGACGATTCATCCCATCTCATCGCGCCTTAGGCCCGCTCTGCTACGAGCGGGCCTCGGGCGACGAACGAAAGAGGCGACTATGACAAACAAACTCGTTGCGTTGGCTCTGCTGTGCTTCATGACCGGCACTGCGGTTGCTGAGGAGGCTAAGGTCACGCCACTCATGTCCAAGGATCTTCCGGAAAGCCCCGGCAGGGAAGCCCTGATGATCACGGTCGAGCATGCGCCCGGCGGATCAAGCGCTGTTCACCGACACAATGCCCATGCGTTTGTTTACGTGCTGGAGGGCTCCGTCGTGATGCAAGTGAAGGGTGGACAACCGGTAACATTGACACCAGGACAGAGCTTCTATGAAGGCCCTGGCGACGTTCACGTCGTCGACCGGAACGCAAGCGACACAAAGCCAGCGAAATTCCTGGTGGTTTTGATCAAGGACAAGGGCGCGCCGGCGCTCGTGCCTGCACAGTAGTCGGCGGCGCATCATGATATTGGGTGTGACCTTGGCGACGTTCACGATGGTCCATGTGATCATCAGCCTGATTGCAATCGTGGCAGGCCTGGTCGTGATGTTCGGGATGCAGGGCATGCAGGAGAAGTTCGTGGTCGGTCCGATGATCAACAGGACGGGCTACAACAAGGTGGTCGAGCTGGTGGAGAGCGCGAGGAGGAGCGGAGCCAAGGTGGTGCTTGGCGGCAGGGCTCACGCCAAGGGTGGCCTGTTCTATGAGCCGACCATTCTCAGCGGAGTGGATGATGGCATGAGGGTGGCCCGGACCGAGACCTTCGGGCCCATCTTCCCCATCTACCGCTTCGAAACAGAGGAAGAAGTGGTGAAG